>NZ_SOGM01000028.1:0-79930 GCF_004403545.1 Cryobacterium sp. TmT2-59
GGAGACCCGGTGGAGCTACGAAATGCTGCCCGACGGCACTCTCAACTGGACCTCACCGACCGGGCGGCACTTCATCAGCGAACCGGCCACCATCATCCAGCCCCAACCGCCACCGAGGCCGAGACCGGTGCCGCCGGACGATTCCGACGAGCCGCCGCCGTTCTGAAGCGCCGGGCAGCCGGCTCAGTCGCGGGCCGTCTGGGGGTATCAGCCGACCGAGGTGCCGAACAGCAGGCCGAGCAGGTAGGTGACGCCGGCGGCTCCGAACCCGATCACCAGTTGCCGGAACGCGCGGCGCAGGGGCGGTCCGCCCGACAGGAGCCCGACGATCGCCCCGGTTGCCAGCAGGGCCAGACCCACGAGCACGGCGGCGACGATGATCGCTGCCATGCCTTCGAGCCCGAAGAGGTAGGGCAGAACGGGCAGGATGGCGCCGGAGGCGAAGAAGCAGAAGCTCGAGGTCGCGGCGCCGAGTCCGGTGCCGATCGCCTCGTGCTCGTCGACGGCCGGAGACAGTCCGCCGGTCTGCTTGACGTCGACCGGACCTGTGGCGATCGCCACGGTGCGCAACGCCTCCCGGGCGTGGAACTCGGCCTTCTCCGGGGACATCCCCTGCGCCCGATAGACGAGGGTCAACTCGTTCGCGGCCAGGTCGAGGTGCGACAAGACGCTCCGGGAGGCCGGATTCGGAGTGGAGGCTTCGAGGAGTTCCCGCTGCGAACGCACCGACACGTACTCCCCCGCACCCATCGAGAGCGCGCCGGCGAGGAGCCCGGCGATGCCCGTGAACAGGATCGTGGTGGTCGGCACGCCGGTGGCGCCGATTCCGAGCACCAGGGCCAGGTTGCTGACGAGACCGTCATTGATGCCGAACACGGCGGCACGGAAAGTGCCGGCCAGACGCTGGCGCCCGCGCGCGGCGAGCCCGCGCACGACCTCCTCGTGGATGCGCTCGTCGGCGGCCATGGTGTCCGTGGCGTCCGCGTCCGCGTCGTAGGGCGAGCGCGCCTCGGCGCGCTGGGCCAGGGCGAGCACGAACACGGACCCGAAGCGTCGGGCCAGGAAGCCCAGAAAACGGGTGCGCACAGCGCCACGCCTCGGCTGCCCGACCTGGTCGCCGAGGAGGCGCCGCCAGTGCGCCTCGTGACGGCCCTCGGCCTCGGCCAGGGCCAGCAGGATCTCCTTCTCCTCACCGTCGCGGCGTCCGGCCAGGTCACGGTAGACCGTCGCTTCCGCGCGCTCGTCGGCCAGGTACTGCCGCCAGCGTCGGATCTCGGCGGGGCTGGCCGGGCGCTGCTGTTCTGTCACTCTCATGCCTCCACGCTCATGCCTCGGGCGCGGGCTCGAGCGAGCCCTGCGCGACTCGAGCGGACGCGTGCGGTCCGGAGCCGTCGAGGCCGAAGAATGGTTCGTCGAACTGAACGACCCACACGGCCTCGCGACCCGCCACCGGGGCGTACAGTGCGGTCCCCTCGACTTCGCCGGCCGCCACGATCACACCGATCGGGTCCTCCGCGGCAGCGTCCGGGTACCGGTTCCGATCCAGACGCACGACGACCTGCATCCCGACGCCGAAGACTGCCGGGGCCTTCCCTGCCCTGTCCGCTTTCTTCCGCAGAGCCACTACTCGGCCGATCCGTCGGCCGATCCGGCCCGCTCGAGCACGAGTTCGCGCACGCGTGCGGCATCCGCTTGCCCGCGCATGGCCTTCATCACCGCACCGATCACGGCGCCGGCGGCCTGCACCTTGCCGTCGCGGATCTTCGCGAGGACGTCCGGCTGGGCGGCCAGGGCCTCGTCGATCGCGACGATGAGCGCTCCGTCGTCGGAGACCACGGCGAGACCGCGGAACTCGACGACTTCGAGGGGAGTTCCCTCACCGTTGATGACTCCCTCGAGCACCTGGCGGGCCAGACGGTCGGTGAGCGTGCCGGCCACGACCAGTTCGATCAGCGCGGCGACCTGGTCGGGCTGCACGAGGGAGTCGGCGGAGACGCCGGCGACGTTCGCGAGCCGGGCCACCTCACCGGTCCACCACTTGCGGGCGGCCTGGGCGGAGGCGCCGGCCGCGATGGTCGCTTCGACGGCATCCATCAGGTCGGAGTTGACGACGTCCTGGAATTCGAGGTCGGCGAAGCCCCAGTCTGCCTGGAGCCGCTTGCGCCGGGCCGCCGGAGGCTCGGGCAGGGTCGCGCGCAGCTCCTCCACCCATTCCCGGGACGGGGCAACGGGAACGAGGTCGGGCTCCGGGAAGTACCGGTAGTCGTCGGCGTCGGACTTGGGGCGGCCGGCCGAGGTGATGCCGGTGTCTTCGTGCCAGTGACGGGTTTCCTGGGTGATGGTTCCGCCGGCCTGCAGCAGGGCGGCCTGGCGCTGGATCTCGTAGCGGACGGCCTTCTCGACCGAACGCAGCGAGTTGACGTTCTTCGTCTCGGTGCGCGTGCCGAGGATGTTCGAGCCGCGGGGGCGCAGGGACACGTTCGCGTCACAGCGCACGTTGCCCTCTTCCATCCGCGCGTTGGACACGCCGAGGGCCTTGACGATTTCCCGGATGGCGGCCACATAGGTGCGGCCGATCTCGGGCGAGTCGGCCTCGCCGCCCTCGATCATCTGCGTGACGATCTCGACCAGGGGCACGCCGCCGCGGTTGTAGTCCACGAGCGAGTAATCCGCGCCCTGGATGCGGCCGGTGGCCCCGCCGACGTGCGTGAGCTTGCCGGCGTCGTCTTCCATGTGCGCACGTTCGATGTCGACCGTGACCAGTCGACCGCTCTCGAGTTCGATGGTGAGCTGCCCGTTGAACGCGATCGGTTCGTCGTACTGCGAGGTCTGGAAGTTCTTCGCGGTGTCCGGGTAGAAGTAGTTCTTGCGGGCGAACCTCGAGTACTCGGCGATTTCACAGCCCAGGGCGAGGCCCAGACGGATGCTCGATTCGATCGCCTGGGCGTTCACCTGCGGCAGGCCGCCCGGCAGGCCGAGGCAGGTCGGGCAGGTGTTGGTGTTGGCGCCCTGGCCGAATTCGTTGGCGCAGCCGCAGAACATCTTGGTCTTGGTGTTGAGCTCGACGTGCACCTCGAAGCCGAGCACCGGCTCGAACAGTTCGAGGGCTTTGTCGTAATCCATCAGTTCGGCCTTCTTCATCAGACGGCTCCCTCGGTGCTTGTGAACATGTCGTTGGGCGCCAGCTCCGGCGCCTGGCTGAGCAGGGTGTGGCCCCAGGATGCCTCGAGCATCGCCTCGATGGCGGCGCCGACCTGGTACAGGCGGGCATCCTGCTTCGCGGGCGCCATGATCTGAAGTCCGACGGGCAGTCCGTCCTCGGGGGCGAGACCCATCGGGAGGCTCATCCCGGGCACACCGGCCAGGTTGGCCGGTATGGTGGTGACGTCGTTGAGGTACATGGCCATCGGGTCGCTCATCTTTTCCCCGAATTTGAACGCCGTGGTGGGCGCACTCGGCGAGACGAGCACGTCGACCTTCGTGAAGGCCGCCTCGAAGTCCCGCTGGATCAGGGTGCGCACCTTCTGGGCGCTGCCGTAGTACGCGTCGTAGTAGCCCGCGCTGAGGGCGTAGGTGCCGAGGATGATGCGGCGCTTGACCTCGGGGCCGAAGCCGGCATCACGGGTGGCCGCCATCACGCGCTCGCTGGTGAGCGGGCCCTCGTCGGGGTTGACCCGGATACCGAACCGCACCGAGTCGAAACGCGCCAGGTTGCTGGACGCCTCGGCCGGCAGGATCAGGTAGTAGGCCGCGATCGCGTACTCGAAGTTGGGGGCGCTGACCTCGACGATCTCGGCGCCGGCGGCGGAGAGCAGCGCGAGGGTCTCGGTGAAGCGCTGCGATACCCCGGCCTGGAAACCGTCGCCGTTGAGCTCCTTGATCACGCCGACCCGGACTCCCTTGAGGGCTCCGTCGGCGAGGCCGGCGCGCGCGGCGGCGGCCATGGACGGCCAGGAGTCGGTGAGCGAGGTGGAGTCGAGCGGGTCGTGGCCGCCGATCACGTCGTGCAGGAGTGCCGCGTCGAGCACCGTGCGGGTGACCGGTCCGACCTGGTCAAGGGAGGAGGCCAGGGCGATCGAGCCGTATCGGGACACGCCGCCGTAGGTGGGCTTGACGCCGACCGAGCCGGTCACGGCCGCGGGCTGGCGAATCGAGCCTCCGGTGTCGCTGCCGAGCGCGAGGGGCGCCTGGAACGAGCTGACCGCGGCCGCGGAGCCGCCGCCGGAGCCGCCGGGGATCCGGTCGAAGTCCCACGGGTTGTGGGTCGGGCCGTATGCAGAGAACTCCGTGGAGGAGCCCATCGCGAACTCGTCCATGTTCGTCTTGCCGAGGGGAATCAGCCCGGCGTCGCGGACCCGCTTGACCACCGTGGCGTCGTAGGGCGGGATCCAGCCCTCGAGGATCTTCGAGCCGGCCGTCGAGGGCATGTCGAGGGTGGCGAGCACGTCCTTGATGGCGATCGGGATGCCGGCGAGGGGGCCGAGCTCGTCCCCGGCGGCACGCCGGGCGTCGATCCGGGCGGCGGTGGCCAAAGCCGCGTCCCTCGCCACGTGCAGGAAGGCGTGCACATCGGTGTCGATGGCCGCGATGTGGTCGAGGTGGGCGCGCGTCACCTCGACGGAACTGACCGAGCGGTCAGTGAGCAGTTCGGAGAGTTCGGCGGCGGTCAGTTTGGTCACGTTGGTCATGGTTACTCCTCGTCCAGGATCGCGGGCACGCGGAACTTGTCGCCGTCGCGGTCAGGGGCGCCGGACAGCGCCTGCTCGACCGTCAGGGACGGGACAACCACGTCAGCGCGGAAGACGTTGGTCAGCGGCATCGGATGGCTGGTCGCCGGAACGTCCGGGGTGGCCACTTCGGCCACTTTCGCCACGGAGTCGACGATCTGACCGAGTTCGGTGGTGAGGCGGTCGATCTCCTCCGCGCTCAGGTCGATCCGGGCAAGGTTTGCCAAATGGGCAACCTGCTCGGCCGTGATTTCAGACATGTAGCTCCGTACGGTCGTCGGGGTGGATACCCCAATTCTATTCGGAGCCGTCGGTGACCAGTGCCGCGTTACCGGTTCCGATCAGGGCCATGTTGTGCAGCGACTCGCTGCCCACGTCGAAATAGGCGTTGTGGCCGAGAGACCCGTTGAGCCAGAGCCCGGTGAACCGGTCGCGGGCGCCGGCGACGCCGAGCCGGTGGGCGCCGTAGGACGCGGCCCCCGGGTCACTGCCGAAGAACGCACTGCTGACGGTGGGATCCCAGTCTGCCTTCCCCACGTAGACGTTTCCACGGGCCACACTGAGCTGGTCGACGGACTGGATCTGGCTCCCGGGCGACCCGACCAGCACCAGGGCGTCGACCGAGAAGGACCCTCGGGCCAGGGCCGTGAGCGCCACGGTCGACCCGTAGGAGTGCGCGAACACCGAGATGAAGGGCTGGTGTTCGCCCCGGTCGGCACGGATGCCCAGCGACGACTCCTCGAGGAAGTCCGCCCCGGCCTCCGCGCGGTCCAGTCCGCCCACGTTGAACAGGTCCGGCGCCTCGTACCCGATCCAGGCCACGGTGGCGACGCTCCTGCCGGACGCGCCCCGGCCGGCTCCGGCCCGTTCCCTCAAAACCTCGACCTGTTCCGCGTACACGGCCGCTGCGGTGTTCGTCCAGTTCACGATTTGAGCCTCCACCGCGTAGTTCATGCCCGGAACGAGGTAGCTGACGTAGTCGGCGGTGTCCGGGTTGCCGAGGGCGATCGCCGCCCGTCCTCCGTCGGCGGGATCCAGCAGGATCAGGGAACGCCGGGGGCTTCCGTCGGGGGTGCGCAGCGCGGCCTTCACCTGGGTCAGGACGCCGAGCTCGCGGGCGAAGACCTGCCGCTGGGCGTCATCCGTCGCCGTGGCCAGGCTCTGCGCGACCTCGGCCAGGCTCTGGCTGAGGTAACGGGCGTTGGCTCGGCCGCGTTCCCGGAACGGGATGCCGTCGAGGTTGCCGACGAGCCTCGGGGCCGCGGCCAGCAGCGAGGACCGCTCCGACGAACCGAGGCCGTCCCACAGTCCGGCCACCTCGGTTGCCGCGGGCGGCACAGCCAGCAGCGAATCGACCTGGCCCGGAGACGCCTGCACGAACGCGGAGATGTCGGCCGGGGACAGGCTGGACAGTCCGGCCAGCAGGCTGGTGCCGGTCATCCGGCGCACCGAGTTGACGTTCGCGTCGGCGTCGGCGGGGACCGCTGCCACCGGCTGGGCGGAGACTCCCGGCTCGCCGGAGACCCGCACCCGGATCGAGGACCCCCGCCGGCCGGACAACTCGCCCCAGAGCGGGGCGGTACCGGCCGCGGCGGCCGGGTCGAGGGCGGTCGTGGGGAGCGGCTGACCCTGCACCATGCCCTGGAGTTCGTGCACTCCAAAGGCCTCGCTGACTCCGTTGAGAGTCAGAGAGGCGGTGAGAATTGTTGCCGCTACCAACAGCAAACCTGGGTACGTCCCCTCACGAACACCGAGATGCCAGGCAACTCGACCTCCAGCACAAGACCTGCACCTTCAGATTAGTGAAGAGGCGGTGGCCGAAGTCCCCCCCAAAGGCGTCGCCGGGACCCCCGCTTCGGGGGTGAAATCGTAAGGCTACTTCTCAGCCAGCGCACCCGGGCCCTCGGTGACGAGCAGCCGGAACTGGGCGGCGTCGAGGATTCGGAGTCCGAGCAGTTCGGCCTTGGCCAGCTTGGACCCGGCGCCCGGGCCCGCCGCGACGAAGTCGGTGTTCTTGGACACGCTGGAGGCGGCCTTGCCGCCGGCGGAGAGGATGGCCTCCTGTGCCTCCTCCCGGGTGTAGCCCTCGATCGACCCGGTGGCGACGACCGTGAGGCCGGCCAGGACTCCCCCGGCGGCGGCCGCGGCGCCGGGCCCCGGGTGGTCCGGGGTCGCGAACTGCACCCCGGCCCGGGTCCACTGCTCCACGATGTCGCGGTGCCAGTCGACCTGGAACCAGTCGATGATGGCGTCCGCGATGATGCCGCCGACGCCGTCGACCTCGGCCAGCTCGTCCCGCGACGCGGCCCGGATCAGGTCGAGCGAGCCGAAGTGGCCGGCCAGGGCGCGCGCGGCGACCGGCCCGACGTGACGGATGTTCAGGGCCACCAGCAGCCGCCAGGGCGGTTTGGTCTTCGCCAGTCCGATCTCGCGGATGAGCTTGAGCGCGTTCGACGAGGGCTGCGGCCCTTCGATGCCCTGCTTCTTCTCTGCGGCCGTCGGGTTGCGGCGGAAAGGAGTGCGGAGCCGGACCGATCCGTCTTCCTCTTCGCGGGTGAGCCCGGTTTCGGCGTCGCGCACGACGACCTCGATCGGCAGCAGGTCTTCGAGCGTGAGGTCGAAGAGTCCGGCCTCCGTGGGCAGCGGCGGCGTGCTCGGCCGGGTCGGCTGGGTCAGCGCGGCGGCGGCCACCTCGCCGAGCACCTCGATGTCCAGGGCGCCGCGGGAGCCGATGTGCTCGACCCGCCCGCGCACCTGGGCCGGGCAGCTTCGCGCGTTCGGGCAGCGCAGGTCGATGTCACCCTCCTTGGCCGGGGCGAGCGGTGTGCCGCACTCCGGGCAGTCTGCGGGCATCACGAACGCATGCTCGGTGCCGTCACGCAGTTCGAGCACAGGGCCGAGCACCTCGGGGATGACGTCGCCGGCCTTGCGCAGCACGACGGTGTCCCCGATCAGGATGCCCTTGGCCTTGACCACATCCTGGTTGTGCAGCGTGGCCTGGCGCACCTCGGAGCCGGCCACCCGCACCTTCTCCATCACGGCGAAGGGCGTGGCCCGCCCGGTGCGTCCCACGCTGACGACGATGTCGAGCAGCCTGGTGTTGACCTGCTCCGGCGGGTACTTGTAGGCGATCGCCCAGCGCGGCGCCCGGCTGGTGGCGCCGAGTTCGGCGTGCAGGGCCAGTTCGTCGATCTTGATCACGATGCCGTCGATTTCATGGTCGACGCTGGCCCGGTGCTCGCCGTAGTACTCGATGAAGCCTGCCGCCTCGACCACGCTCGGCTCCACCCGGAAGTAGCTGCTGGTGGGCAGCCCCCAGCCGCGCAGCAGCTCGTAGATGCCGGATTGCGTGGCCACGGGCGGGTTCGGCCAGGCGCCGATGCCGTGCACCAGCATCCGGAGTCGCCCGAGCCTGGCGCGCATCAGCCGGAGCGGCTCCATGGCCTTGCCTTCGGACTTCTGGCGGAGCGAGCCGGCCGCCGCGTTGCGCGGGTTGGCGAAGACACGCTCACCCGCGGCGACCTGCGCGGCATTGAGCTCGAGGAATTCGGCGACCGGGAAGAACACCTCGCCGCGCACCTCCATCAGGGCCGGATGTCCGGTGCCGGTCAGTTGCCGGGGTATTCCGGGCACACGGGCGATGTTCTCGGTGACGTCTTCGCCGACCACGCCGTCGCCGCGGGTCGCCGCGCTGACCAGCACGCCATTCACGTAGCGGAGATTGATCGCCAGCCCGTCGATCTTCAACTCGCAGAGGTAGTGCACGGGCCGGCCGGCGTCGCGTCCCACCTTGGCCGCCCAGAGTTCGAATTCCCCGATCGAGAAGACGTTGTCGAGGCTGAGCATCCGTTCGGCGTGCTGCACCGGATCGAACAGGCTGGTCTCGGCCCGGCCGCCCACCGTCTGGGTGGGGCTGTCCTGGCTCGCCAGTTCGGGGAACTGGTGCTCGAGCTCGGCGAGACGGCGCACGAGGGCGTCGTACTCGGCGTCGTCGATGATGACTTCGTTGCGGTCGTAGTAGGTGTCCCGGGCTTCGAGGATGCGCTGGGTCAGTTCCGAGACCTCGACGGCAGCGACGTGCAGCGCGTGACTGGGCGCGGTGGGTGTGGATCCGGCGTCAGGCGCTGCTCCCTCAGGCGCTGCTCCGGCCGGTGCTGCTGTGTCAGGCATTGACGCCGACCGCGCTGACGGTGCGATCGATCGTGCACTGGCCGAGCACCCGGGTGCCGAGGTAGACGACCGCGGTCTGCCCGGGGGCGACACCCGTGAGCGGCTCGGCCGGGGTGATGACCAGCTCGGTGGCCGGGCGGGTCTCACCGGTCGCGCCGTTCACGCCGTTCTCGCCGTTCTCGCCGTTCTCGCCGGGAGCCACCGGCACGACCTGGGCCACAGCGGGCACCGGGTCGGCGTGGGCGCGGATCTGCACGGTGCAGTCGAAAGCGGTTTCGGGGTGGGCGGGGGCGACGCCGCACCAGGTGAACTTCGAGCCGGCGATCTCCCCGATCGCGAGCGCCTCTTTCGGCCCGACGACGACGGTGTTGGTGATCGGGCGAACCTCGAGCACGAAGCGCGGTTTGCCGTCGGCGGCGGGGGTGCCGATCTGAAGCCCCTTCCGCTGCCCGACGGTGAACGCGGCCGCGCCCTCGTGCCGGCCGAGGGTGTTGCCCTCACGGTCCAGGATGTCGCCGGTCGCCGGCGGCACCCGCTCGGCCAGCCAGCCGCGGGTGTCGCCGTCGGGGATGAAGCAAATGTCGTAGGAGTCGGGCTTGGTGGCCACCGAGAAGCCGCGCTTGGCTGCCTCGGCGCGCACCTCGGCCTTGGACGGGGTGGCTCCGAGCGGGAACATCGAGTGGGCGAGCTGGTCCTGGGTGAGCACGCCGAGCACGTAGGACTGGTCCTTTGCCCAGGCGCTGGCGCGGTGCAGCTCGCGGTTGCCGTCGGCATCCGTTCGGATCGTGGCGTAATGGCCGGTGGCGACGGCGTCGAAACCGAGGTCGAGGGCCTTCTCGAGCAGGGCGGCGAACTTGATCCGCTCGTTGCAGCGCATGCACGGGTTGGGGGTGCGGCCGGCCGCGTATTCGTTGATGAAGTCGTCGACGACGTCGAGCTTGAACCGCTCGGAGAAGTCCCAGACGTAGTACGGGATGCCGATGATGTTCGCGGCCCGTTGGGCGTCCATCGAGTCCTCGACGGTGCAGCAGCCGCGGCTGCCGGTGCGCAGGGTGCCGGGCATGCGGCTGAGGGCCAGGTGCACCCCGACCACCTCGTGCCCCGCCTCGACCATGCGGGCTGCGGCGACGGCGGAGTCCACCCCACCGCTCATTGCTGCCAAAACCTTCACCTGACGAGTGTAATCGGGCGAAGCTGAATGGCCAATGCGCCCCTGCACGGTCCCGGTGCCGAAGTGCCCGTTCCGGTCGAGAGTGTCCGTTGTACCGGCCACTCTCGACCGGAACAGGCACCCTCACGCCGTGCTGGTGCCAATGGGCCGGCACGCCACCGGCCACGGACTACCGGGCCACGGACTACGGGCCACGGGCCACGACGGCTGCCCGCGGCGCGGTCAGCGCCCCGGCACCCGATCGGCGAGGCCGGCGCGGGCCGCCCGGGCGTGAGCCGCGGGCACCGCCGCCAGCAGCGCGTCGACGTCGGCCTCGGTGGAGGTGCGGCCGAGGGTGATCCGGAGGGCGCCGCGCGCCTCCACCTCGCTGCGGCCCATGGCCCGCAGCACGTGCGAGGGTTCCGGCACGCCGGCCTGGCAGGCGGATCCGGTCGACACCGAGATGCCGGCCACGTCGAGCAGGAACAGCAGCGAATCGCCCTCGCAGCCGGGGAAGCTGAAGTGGGCGGTGCCGGGCAGGCGCCCGCCGGCATCCGGGTCGCCGTTGACGATCACGGCCGGGACCGCGGCCCGGACGCCGGCGACGAGCCGATCGCGCAGGGCAGCCACCCGGGCGTTCTCGCCGGACAGGTCGTCGCCGAGGGCGGTCGCGGCGACCGCGAACGCCACCGCCGCGGCCACATCCTGCGTGCCGCTGCGCACCTGCCGTTGCTGCCCGCCGCCGTGCAGGAGCGGCACCACGCTCGCCCGGCGGGAGAGCACGAGTGCGCCGATCCCGACCGGCCCGCCGATCTTGTGCGCCGAGACGCTCACCGCGGACGCTCCCCCGTCGTTGAGGGCCCGAAAGTCGATCGGAACGTGGCCGTAGGCCGCCACCGCGTCGACGTGCACCGGGATGTCGTGGGCCGCGGCGAGGGCCGCGACCTCCGCGACCGGCTGCAGGGTGCCGACCTCGTTGTTGGCACTGAGCAGGGTGATCAGCGCGATGTCGTGCGGGTTCGCCGCGATCGACCGCTCCACGGCGGCCAGGTCGATCCGGCCCACCGAGTCCAGGGGCAGCCACTCGACTACGGCGCCCTCGTACTGTTCCAGCCACTCCACGGTGTCCATGGTGGCGTGGTGCTCGCCGCCCGGCACCAGGATGCGGGTGCGCGGCCGGCGCGCCCAGTACAGCCCCTTGATGCCCAGGTTGATCGCTTCGGTGCCCCCGCCGGTGAAGACGATCTCGATCGGGTCACTGCCCAGGCTCAGGGCGACCTGCTCGCGGGCCTCCTCGAGCAGGCGCTTCGCGTTCTGGCCCTGGCTGTGAACGGATGCCGGATTGCCCACCACCGCCATCGCCGACACGTATGCGCTGATGGCCTCCGGCAGCATCGGAGTCGTCGCCGCATGGTCCAGATACACGGCCATGTCGATCCTTCCACGCTCGCTCTAGGGAACGGAGAGTCAAAGTGTGGTCACAACTCCCCTTTTGTACTCATTACTCTAGAACCCATGACTCCGCCCGATTCCCTGCGCAATCTCGGTGTCCGAGTCACGACCCACGGCGGCGAGCTGCGTGTGTGGTCGGAGAACGCCGACGCCATCGACCTCTGCATCTTCGATGCCACCGACCCCAACTGGATCGTCAAGACCGTGCCCATGGTCAAAGACGCCCACGGAGTGTGGGTGGGTCGATCCCGCACCCTGTCCGCGGGGCGCCGCTACGGCATCCGTGTCTCCGGGCCCACCGGCCCGCAGCATTCGTTCCACCCCGAGAAAACCCTGATCGAACCGTATTCCCGTGGCCTCGTTCGGGTGGGTCCCGACCAGTGGCAGTCGTATGTCGTCGACGACACCTTCGACTGGGCCGGATCGTCCAAACCGAAGATCGCCCTCGACCACACCGTCGTCTACGAAGCCCACGTGCGCGGACTGACCAACCTCAACCCCTCGGTCCCGGCCCACCTCCGCGGCACCTACGCCGGGCTGGCCCACGAGTCAACCATCGGCTACCTGAAGAACCTCGGCGTCACCTCGATCGAACTCCTCCCCGTGCAGGCATTCGTCTCCGAGCGGCGGCTGATCAAACAGGGTCTGACGAATTATTGGGGTTACAACACCTTCAACTTCTTCACCCCGCACGCCGACTACGCCACTCAGTCCTCACAGGCGGCCGGCCCGGAAGCCGTTCTGCGCGAGTTCAAGGGCATGGTCAAGCTCCTGCACGAGGCCGGCCTCGAGGTCATCCTCGACGTGGTCTACAACCACACCGCCGAAGAGGGACCCAACGGCCCCGTCAGCAGCCTCCGCGGCATCGACAACGCCGCCTACTACCGGCAGAACAGCGCGGGCGCCTACATCGACCTCACGGGCTGCGGCAACACCCTGAACGTCTCCCACGACGTGCCGCGCCGGCTCGTGCTCGACTCGCTGCGCTACTGGGCGAACGACCTGCAGATCGACGGTTTCCGATTCGACCTGGCCGCCACCCTGGCCCGGGACGAGCACGTCGAGTTCCAGCAGGACAGCCCGCTGCTCACCGCGATCCAGGACGACCCGGAACTCGCCGACGTCAAGCTGATCGCCGAGCCCTGGGACATCGGGATGGGCGGCTGGCAGACCGGCAACTTCCCGGGCGGCTGGACCGAGTGGAACGACCGCTACCGCGACCGGATGCGCTCGTTCTGGCTGACCGACCTGGCCGCCGCCCGCGACGGGCACGCGGGAAGCGGAATCGGGCGCTTCGCCACCCGCCTCGCCGGGTCCGCGAACACGTTCTCCCAGGAGCGCGGCCCCCTCGCCTCCCTGAACTTCATCACGGCGCACGACGGTTTCACCATCGCCGACCTGACCTCCTACAACGTCAAGCACAACGTGGGCAACGGCGAGTCGAACCGCGACGGCACCGACAGCAACAATTCCTTCAACCACGGCGCCGAGGGGCCCACCCGTGACAAGGCGATCCTGACGGTCCGGCGGAAGGCCATGCGCAACCTGCTGGCGACCCTGCTGCTTTCGGCCGGGGTGCCGATGATCACGGCCGGCGACGAATTCGGTCGCAGCCAGCGCGGCAACAACAACGCCTACTGCCACGACAGCGAGCTCACCTGGCTCAACTGGGACCTCGACGACTGGCAGGTCGATCTGCACCGGGTCACCCGGCGCCTGCTGCAGCTGCGCCGGGAGAACCCGGCCCTGCGCCCGGTCTGGTTCGGCCGTCCGGGCGAGACCACGCTCAGCGCGAGCCAGATGGACTGGTACAACATCGAGGGCAAGTCGATGTCCGAGGACGACTGGCACTCGTCGAATGAGCGCACCCTCCAGTACCTCGCCGCGAGCACGCCGGAGCACGAGGAGTTCAACCGGATCCTGCTGATCGTGCAGGGCCGGGAGGAGGACGTGACGGTGACCCTTCCGGTGCACGAGGGCGTCACGTCCTACACGCTCCTCTGGGACTCCAGCCACGACGACCTCAGCGACACCGTGATCGAGCACGCCCCCGGGGACCAGTACCTCGTGCCGGGCGCGTCCATGCAGCTGCTCCGGGCGCACTAGCGCGTGGCGAGGCGGCCGGAGGGTAGCGCCGGCACCCCGGCGACGGTCTGGCTGAGCCAGGCCGGCATCCCCTTCACCACCCACGCCTACCCGCACGAACCCTCTGCCACCAGCTTCGGCCTGGAGGCCGCGCAGAAACTCGGCATCGAACCGGGCCGGGTCTTCAAGACCCTGCTGGCGGATGCCGACGGCCGGCTTGTCGTGGGCGTCGTGCCGGTCACCGGCCAGCTGGACCTCAAGGCGCTCGCCGCCGCCGTGGGTGCGAAGAAGGCCGTGATGGCCGACCCGTCGCTCGCCGAGCGGAAGACCGGCTACGTGGTGGGCGGCATCAGCCCGGTCGGGCAGAAGTCCCGGCTCACCACCGTGGTCGACGACAGCGCGCTGACCTTCGACACGGTGTTCGTCTCCGGCGGCCGCCGCGGCTTCGACATCGAGCTGGCGCCGGCCGACCTGGCCCGGGCCACGGCGGCGCTGTTCGCGGCGATCGCCCGGGCCTAACCCTGTTCCAGGCCCGTTCCAGGCCCGCCGAGCCGTGAGCAACGACCCCAAAAACTCAAAAAACGGGGGCGAAACTCACGGCTCGGCGAACCTGCCGCGCGGATGCAGGGGCGGCTCGCCGAGCAGCGCTCGCCGAGCAGCGCTCGCCGAGCAGCGCTCGCGGGCAGTGCTAGCTGGCGACGGCGATCAGTCCCATCTCGGCCGGGCTGACCAGCAGCGCGTTGCGCGGAACGACCCGCACCGTGTAGCCGAATGCGCCGCCGCGGTCGAGTTCGAGCGTGCCGGTGAACAGCGTCGGGCTGCCACCCGGCCGGGCTTCGGCGTCCGCGTCCAGCGGCATGGCGGAGACGTTGCTCAGGTCGTCGTTGGCGAGACTCTTCCCGTAGACGACCTCGACGGTCACGTCCTCGGGAGTGAGCCCGTTCAGCTGCACATGGGCTCGCAGGTGCAGCTCGTCGCCGACCTGGGGCACCGTTGCGACGCCGCCGGATTCGACGTGCGTCACGGCGACTCCGGGCCAGGCCGACACGATCCGGCCCTTCCAGGCCGCGAGTTCCCGGGCCGCGCGGTAGTTGTTCGCGGCGAGGCGCGCCTCAGCGAGCCCGGCGGGCCGGTACAGCTCCTGCACGTACTGGCGCACCATCCGGCCGGCGTTCAGCTCGGGTGAGAGCTTCGCGAGGGTCTGCCGGATCGACCCCACCCAGCGTTCGGGCACTCCGTCGGCGTTGCGGTCGTAGAACTTCGGGGCGACCTGGTGCTCGATCAGCTCGTAGAGCGCGTCGGCCTCGAGTCGGTCGCGTTCGGCCGCGTCACCGGCGGCATCCGCGGTGGGGATCGCCCAGCCGTTGTTGCCGTCGTAGTATTCGGGCCACCAGCCGTCGAGGATCGAGAGGTTGAGGGCGCCGTTGAGGGCGGCCTTCATGCCCGAGGTGCCGCACGCTTCCAGCGGGCGGAGCGGGTTGTTCAGCCAGACGTCCGTGCCCGGGTACATCAGCTGGGCCATCCCGATGTTGTAATCGGGCAGGAACGCGATCTTGGTGCGCAGGGCGGGGTCGGCGGCGAACTGCACGATCCGCTGGATCAGGCGCTTGCCCTCCTCGTCGGCCGGGTGCGACTTGCCCGCGATCACGATCTGGATCGGGTGCTCCGCGTGCAGCAGGAGCGCACGCAGCCGTTCCGGGTCGTGCAGCATCAGGGTCAGGCGCTTGTACGTCGGCACGCGGCGGGCGAACCCGATCGTGAGCACGTTCGGGTCGAAGACCTTGCCGATCCAGGACGGCACGATGCTGCCCGGGTTCTGGTCCAGCCAGGCGGCGGCGATCCGGCGGCGGGCGTCCTCGACGAACTGCCGGCGCATCTGGCCCCGCACCTGCCAGAGGTCCTCGTCGGACACGGCGGGAGACGCCCAGTCGGCTTCGGAGGTGTCGCTGGTGCCCAGGCGGCTCTGCGCCAGTGCCATCAGGGCCGGGTCGGTCCAGGTCGGTGCGTGCACGCCGTTCGTGATCGAGGCGATCGGCACGTCGACGGCGTCGAAGCCCGGCCACAGTCCCTTGAACATCACCCGGCTGACCTCGCCGTGCAGCTTGGAGACGCCGTTGGCGCGCTGCCCGAGCCGCAGGCCCATCAGGGCCATGTTGAAGACGTCGGGGTTGCCGTCCTGGAAGTTCTCTGCACCAAGGGCGAGCAGGTCGTCGACGGCGACGCCCGGCAGCAGGTCGGTCTCGAAATAGCGCCGCACCAGGCTGCGCTCGAACCGGTCGATGCCGGCCGCGACGGGCGTGTGGGTCGTGAACACGGTACCGGCACGCGCCACCTGCAGCGCCTCGGCAAAGCTGAGGCCCTCGCCGATCAGGCTGGAGATGCGCTCCAGGCCGAGGAATCCGGCGTGGCCCTCATTGGTGTGGAACACCTCGGGGTCGGCCTGGCCGTTGAGGTTGCTCCAAATTTTGACCGCGCGGGCGCCGCCGATGCCGAGCAGCAGTTCCTGCAGCAGCCGGTGTTCGCCTCCGCCGCCGTACAGGCGGTCCGTGACCAGACGCAGGTCGTCGGCGTTCTCGGGGATGTCCGTGTCGAGCATCAGCAGACGGATGCGCCCGACCATTGCCTGCCAGACCCGCGCGTGCAGGGTGCGGTCATCGGGCAGTGCGAGGGAGACCTGCACGGCGGAGCCGTCCGCCCGGCGCAGAACCGAGAGGGGCAGGCCGTCGGGGTCGAGCAGCGGGTAGCTTTCCAGCTGCCAGCCGTCGGGCGAGATGGCCTGGCTGAAGTAGCCGGCCCGGTAGAACAGGCCGACACCGACCAGCGGCACGCCGAGGTCGGACGCGCTCTTCAGGTGATCTCCGGCGAGGATGCCGAGGCCACCCGAGTACTGCGGAAGGGCGGCGGCGATGCCGAACTCCGGCGAAAAGTAAGCGATGGAGGCGGGCTTCTCGCCCTCGAGGCCCTGGTACCAGCGCGGCTCCTGCAGGTAGGAACGCAGCTCGTCCCGGGTGGAGTTCGCCCAGGCGACGTAATCGCTGTCCGCGGCGAGCTGGGCGAGCCGCGCGGTGTCGACGGCGCCCAGAAGGGCGACGGGGTCGGTGCCGGTCTCGCGCCACAACTCCGGGGCGATGTGTTCGAACAGCTGACGGGTCGGCTCGTGCCAGGACCAGCGGAGGTTGCCGGCCAGCTCGTCAAGAGCGCCAAGGGACTCGGGCAGCACGGTACGGACGGTAAATTTGCGGATTGCTTTCACGCTATCCAGCCTAGAGCCGTGATGTGTCGGTTGCGTTAAGGAGGACAGCATTGGGCGGACAAATAGCGATACGGTCATTGGGTGGCTAAGACAGCAAAACGCGCAGGCGCGGCTCCTGAAACTCCTTCAAATCCCGCCCGGATCCCGGACGTCCCCGACGTCCCTTCGGCTCCGCCGACGTCGCGGACGACGGTACCGATGACGCCGAAGTTCGGGCGCATCCCGATCCTCGATCTCTCCCCGCAGGTGAACGACAATCTGTGGCCGGCGAAGGCCTTCGTCGGCGAAGCGGTGCCGTTCAAGGCCACCGCATTCCGTGAGGGCCACGACCTGATCGGCGTTATGCTCCTGCTGACCGCGCCTGACGGCACCCGGTCGCAGCATCCGATGTCCCTGACCGTGCCGGGAACCGACCGCTGGGAGACCACCGTGGGCCTCGGCAGCCAGGGCCGGTGGCAGTACCGGGTGCGGGCCTACGCCGACGACTGGGCCACCTGGCAGCACAACGCGTCCCTGAAGATCCCGGCCGGGGTCGACGTGGAGCTGATGTACCTGATCGGATCCGACCTCCTCCAGCGCGCGGCCGCCGACAAGACCCGGCCCCTGGCCGAGCGGCGTCTGTTCACGGCGGCGGCGAAGACACTCGTCGATCCGGCCAAGTCCCCGGATGCGCGCTTCGCGGTGATCTCCAACGAGAAGCTCAACGCCGCGGCAGCCGTGCGCCCACTCGCCGGGCTGGAAGCCTTCTCCGAGTCCCGCACCGTGCTCGTCGAACGCACCCGCGCGGGCGTCAGCTCCTGGTACGAGTTCTTCCCCCGTTCCGAGGGCGCGGTCAGGCGCGCGGACGGGACGTGGCAGAGCGGAACCTTCCGCACGGCCGCCGGCCGTCTCCCCGGAGTGGCGGCCATGGGCTTCAACGTCGTCTACCTGCCGCCGATCCACCCGATCGGCCGGTCGTTCCGCAAGGGCCCCAACAACACCCTCAACGCCGGGCCGAACGATCCCGGATCGCCCTGGGCGATCGGATCGGCCGCGGGCGGACACGACGCCATCCACCCGGATCTCGGCACCGTGGACGACTTCACCGCGTTCCTCGACGCCGCCCGGGGCAACGGCCTGGAGATCGCGATCGACCTGGCCCTGCAGGCCTCCCCCGACCACCCCTGGGTCACCGAGCACCCGGAATGGTTCACCACGCTTCCCGACGGGTCGATCGCCTACGCCGAGAACCCGCCGAAGAAGTACCAGGACATCTACCCGATCAACTTCGACAACGACCCGGCCGGGATCCGCGCGGAGGTGCTCCGGATCGTGCGGTACTGGATCGGCGTCGGCATCAACATCTTCCGGGTCGACAACCCGCACACCAAGCCGCTCGATTTCTGGGAATGGTTGATCCACGAGATCACGTCCGAGTTCCCGGACGTCGTCTTCCTCGCCGAGGCGTTTACCCGCCCGGCCCTGCTGCAGGGCCTGGGCAAGGTCGGTTTCCAGCAGTCGTACACCTACTTTACCTGGCGCAACTCGAAGCAGGAGTTGTCGGAATTCTTCGACGGCCTGGCCCATGAGACCGCCGACTTTCTGCGGCCGAACCTGTTCGTCAACACCCCGGACATCCTGTCGGAATACCTGCAGTTCGGTGGCCCGGCGGCGTTCAAGATCCGGGCCGCCCTCGCGGCCACGGCGGCGCCGACCTGGGGCGTGTACAGCGGTTTCGACCTCTTCGAGAGCGTGGCCCGTCCCGGCGCCGAGGAGAACATCGACAATGAAAAGTACGAGTACCGTCCGCGCGATTTCGCGGCGGCCGAGGCACGCGGCGCGTCCCTGGCTCCCTACCTCACCCTGCTCAACCGTATCCGGGCCGAGCACCCGGCCCTCGGGCAGTTGCGCAACCTCGACATCCACGGCAGCGAAGACGAGGCCATCCTCGTCTACAGCAAGTTCCTCGACGCCGAATTCACCGGCACCGGCCGGTCCGACGCGCTGATCATCGTGGCCAACGTGGACCCACACTCGGTGCGCCAGACCGTCGTACACCTGGACGTCACCCGCTTCGGCATTCCGCAGGGCGGATCGTTCGAGGTCGAAGACCTGGTCACCGGAGCCGTCTGGAACTGGTCTGCCGACAACTTCGTGCGCCTCGACGCATTCACCGAACCGGTGCACATCCTGCACGTGAAGGGACCGATTACATGAAGCACGCCCATCCCCGTCCCACCGACGGAGCCGACATGCCGGTGATCCCGGCGCACGTCCTGGAAGCCGTCGCGGCGGGCAGCTACTACAACCCACACGAGGTCCTGGGCCAGCACCTGCTCGCCACCGCCGGCGTCAGCGACCCGCTCACCGTCATCCGTGCCCTGCGGCCGCTGGCCACCGAGGTCATCGCGGTGCTGTCGACCGGTGCCCACGTGGAGCTGGCACACCTGAGCCACGGTATCTGGCAGGGTGTCAGCACCCTCGGCCTGCAGGACTACGTCCTGGAGACGCGCTACAGCGACGCCCCCACCTGGATCGTGGACGACCCGTACCGGTATCTGCCCACCCTGGGCGAGCTCGACCTGCACCTGATCGGCGAGGGGCGGCACGAGCGTCTCTGGGACGTGCTCGGCGCGCACTACCGGCCGCGCGTGGGACCGCTCGGCACCGGCTCCGGCACGTCCTTCGCTGTGTGGGCTCCGCACGCGCAGGCGGTCAGGGTGATCGGCGACTTCAACCAGTGGAGCGGCGTGCTGCACTCCATGCGCAACATGGGCAGCACCGGCGTCTGGGAGCTGTTCGTGCCCGGGCTGGCCGCCGGCTCCAACTACAAGTTCGAGCTGCTCGCTCAGTCGGGAGACTGGGTGCGCAAGGCCGACCCGATGGCCCGGTACACCGAGATCCCGCCGAAGACCGCGTCGGTCATCGGCGAGACCAGCTACGAGTGGGGGGATGCCGGCTGGCTGACCGAGCGCTCGGCCTCCGACCCGCACGACCGGGCGATGAGCATCTACGAGATGCACGTCGGCTCCTGGCGGCCGGGCCTCGGCTACCGGGACCTGGCCGACGAGCTGATCGCGTACCTGGACGAGCTGGCCTATACGCACGTCGAATTCATGCCGCTCAGCGAGCATCCGTACGGCGGTTCCTGGGGTTACCAGGTCACCGGTTACTACGCGCCGACGAGTCGTTTCGGCCCCCCGGACGACCTGCGCTACCTGATCGACCGGCTGCACCAGGCCGGCATCGGCGTGATCATGGACTGGGTCCCCGGTCACTTCCCGAAGGACGACTTCGCCCTGGCCCGGTTCGACGGCGAGGCGCTGTACGAGCACCCCGATCCGCGCCGCGGCGAGCAGATGGACTGGGGCACCTACGTCTTCGACTTCGGTCAGAAGCAGGTGCGCAACTTCCTGGTCGCGAACGCACTGTACTGGCTCGAGGAGTTCCACATCGACGGCCTGCGCGTGGACGCCGTCGCCTCGATGCTCTACCTGGACTACTCCCGCGAGGACGGTCAGTGGGAGCCGAACATCCACGGCGGCAACGAGAACCTCGAGGCGATCAGCCTGCTGCAGGAGATCAACGCCACCGCCTACAAGCGCAATCCCGGCGCGGTGATGATCGCCGAGGAGTCCACCAACTGGCCCGGCGTCACGGCCGCCACGTCGGGCGGCGGCCTCGGTTTCGGCATCAAATGGAACATGGGCTGGATGCACGACACGCTCGAGTACATGAGCGTGGACCCGATGTACCGGGCGCACCACCACAGCGAGCTGACCTTCTCGTTCGTCTACGCCTTCAGCGAGAACTTCCTGCTGCCGATCAGCCACGACGAGGTCGTGCACGGCAAGGGTTCCCTCGTCTCCAGGATGCCCGGCGACTCCTGGCAGCAGCTCGCGAACGTGCGCGCGTATCTGTCCTTCATGTGGGCGCACCCCGGCAAGCAGCTCCTGTTCATGGGCCAGGAATTCGGGCAGCGCTCCGAGTGGAGCGAGGCGCGCGGCCTCGACTGGTGGACCCTCGACCAGCCGGCCCACCGGGGCCTGTTCAACCTGGTCGGCCAGTTGAACCGGGTCTACCGGGCCAACGCGAGCCTCTGGGCGCGCGACTACGACGCGAGCGGGTTCGAGCTGCTCGACGGAGGCGCGGCCGCGCAGAACGTCGTCTCGTTCCTGCGCTGGGACAACGACGGCAACCCCGTCGCCTGCCTGTTCAACTTCTCCGGTCAACCGCACATCGGTTACCAGGTCGGCCTGCCGTTCGCGGGCGTGTGGGAGGAGATCCTGAACACGGATGCCGAGGAGTTCGGCGGTTCCGGGGTCGGAAATCTGGGCGCCGTGGAAGCCTCGGCTACCCCGTGGGCGGGCCGCCCGGCATCCGTCGTTCTCAGCCTGCCGCCCCTCGCGGGCCTCTGGTTGCGACTGCGCCGCTAACGACGACGCGCTCAGTCCGCGAAAGCGCGAAAAGGCCCCCTCGACGATGCCGAGGGGCCTTTTCGCGGCCTCAGCTGCGTGCGCCCAAGCGTCGCCGCCCGAACGAATTCGACGGAGATTCTGCCGGAATCGGCCCCAAACCCTACCAAACGGCGATTTTAGAGCAGAATCTCCGTCGAATTGGGTCGACGGCGTCGCCTCTGGGTATGGGCTCGGGGCGTCGGTTAGTAGAGCAGCGCGGTGAGGCGCGAGCGGGTGGGCGGCACCCGCGGGTCGTCCTGGCCGACGACCTCGAACAGTTCGAGGATGCGCTCCCGGATCTTGTTCCTGCCGACCGGCTCCTGCGCGGGGAAGAGCTCGAGCAGCCGATCGAAGGCGTCCTCGATGTGGCCGCCCGACAGATCGAGGTCCGCCACCAGGAGTTGCGCATCGAGGTCCCCGGGAGCGGCAGCGGCGGCCGCACGGATTTCGGCCATCGTCTTGCCGTGCAGACGGGCCAGCAGGCTCACCTGCGCCAGGCCGGCCACGGCCATGGTGTCCCTTGGGTCGCGGGCCAGCGCGGTCTTGTAGAGGGCGATCGCTGCCTCGTAGTCCCCACGCTCGATCGCGTCGTAGGCCTCGCGGTGCAGGGGCGGCAGCTCCGGCTCGGCCGGGACCGGCGCCTCGGAGGCGTCTCCGGCGGCTCCCGCACCGACTGCGGGCGCGGCGGCGGTCCCGGTGACTCCGTGCTCCGACGCGAGCTCGAGCACACGCTCGAAGACCTCGCGCACCTGGGCCTCGGGCAGCGCCCCGTTGAACAACGCCACCGGCTGGCCGCCGATGACGGCGGCCACGGTCGGGATCGACTGCGCCTGGAACGCCTGCGTGAGCTGGGGGTTGGTGTCGACATCCACCTTGGCCAGCACGAACCTGCCGGCGTACTCGGCGACGAGCCTCTCGAGCACGGGCGAGAGCTGCTTGCACGGCTCGCACCACTCGGCCCAGAGGTCGACGATGACCGGCACCGTCATGGACAGTTCCAGCACCTCTCCGAAGTTCGCGTCGGTGCCGTCAAGAATCAGGCTCGGCACCGGCACGGGCGCCCCCGCAGGTGCGGCCGGCGCACCGGGGACCGGAGCGGCCGGGCGGTTCACCAGGGACGACAGGTCGACGGCGCCGCGCATGTTCATTCCGGACGGGGGGACAGTGGTCATGGAATCTCCGAGGATGAGATGAGGCCCTGGGCGATGCCAAGGAGGACGATTTTTTCTTTCGAACCGGCTGCCGGAACGTGGAAGAGGAGCTGGTCACCGTAGACGCTCTGGATGCCCTTGGCGGTTTTTTCCACTCCCGAAAGCGCCTTGCTGGCCCCTTCGGTCTGCACCGTGGCGCCGCCATCGAGGATCTTAGCCGTCTCCGTCTCGGTCAGACTCACCGCGACGATGCTGCCGGAGTCGTTGGTGGCCAGGGCCACCGTCGACCCCTTCCCGACGGCGGTCGCGAACTCGAGGGACGCCGTCTTGGAGAGCTTGCCGATCCGGTCGGCCCTGAGGGTGGCCACCTGGGTGCGGAAGGTGTCCCCCTCCGCCTCGAAGAGACCGAAGGAGGGGCTGGCCTCCCCCTGCATCAGGATGTCGGCGTAGGCCGCGGCGACCTCACCCGGCGGCAGGGCCAGGAGTTTGGAGTCGGGCGCGATGATGGGCGCGCCGATGCTCGCCGGCGCCACGTCGGGAACCTTCGCGGCCGGTTCCAGCTGCATCGCGTACTCGACCAGGTAGTCGGCCCGCGGGCTCTCCTGCCGGAGCACCAGCGCCAGCGGGGCCACGGTGGGCGCGGCCTTGTCCTGGATCACGGTCAGGACAACCCGCGGCCAGTTCGAGGACTGCTGCGGCAGCTTCAGCGTGAGCGGTGCGGCCGGAAGGGCCGGCACGGCCTTCAGCGCGGGGTCCACGGCGCGCACCTTGTAGTTGGCCAGCCGTTCCGCGAGGGCAGGACCGGTGAACCGGGTCGCGATGGCCTCCGCATCCAGCTTCGCGTCGGCGTCGGTGGAGAGTCTGGAAATGTCGGAAACAATTCGCTCCAGTTGTGGCACCGAGACGGCGGGCGGCGGCACGTCCTCGGCCGCGGGGAGGTCGGTGGCTCCGGGAGTCGCGGTGACCGACGCCTTCGGGGCGGACGGCGCGCTCGGCCAGAAGTCGGCCGAACACCCGCTCAGCAGGAGGCCGGACACCAGGACCACGGGGACAACCCTGACCATGGAGCGGGTGACCGACCGACGCGAGCCGGTGATCTCGCTGGCCTTGATCGCCTTGGGACGGGGCACCCGCGGGAGCCGGGGCATCCGCGGGCCGCGGGGCAGGTTGCGGCGCGGGCCATGCGAACGGCGCAGGTGCAGCAGGGCCAGCAGATACATGACCAAGCCGAGGAGGGCGACGATCCCGCCGCCCGCGATCAGCGGGCCGGCCCACGGGGTGGAGTTGTCGACGGGCCAGGACAGGGTGACCGTCGTCGGTGCGGGCGCGGTGCCGTCGGACGCGACGATCAGGGAGATGCCCTCCGGAACGTGGACAGTGGTGGTCAGGGTCTTCTTGGCGGTGAATTCCTGGAGCCACATGTCAGACCCCGCCGGGTTGGTGATCGTCTCGGCCACGGGCGCAGCAGTCTCCGATGATGCCGCGTCGGCCGCTTCGGCCGCGGGGGCCTCGACGATTTTGCTGCTGAGCCGGGGAGCGTTCCTGGCCTGGCGGATGTCCGCATACGGGGAGTCCCCGAGCCAGGCCTTCACGTCGCTGGAACGCCCGTAAGCCAGGAAGACGGTGTCGGCACCGGTGACGGTGACGGTCTGGCTGCCGTCGAACGCGGTCAGCGCACTGGACTCGATCACCGCGTACCGGGCCTCGTCCGCGATGGTCGCGCTGAGGCTGGTGGATGCCGGTTCGAGAAAGACCGTCCGCTGGGCGATGCCGAGAACGATCATCCCGGCCGCAAGGACGAATGCCACAATGGCAATAAGAAAACGCACGTAAACCCTCCTGTGTTGCCCGCCGCTCACCACACGCTTGGGGCGGGCACTGCCCGGTTTTGGGCCCGGGGAGCAGCAGACAGGACATTTCACGATACTGGTTGCCCCTGAGAGCTGCCTAATAGTCCTTCAACTGGGACCGGCCGCCCCCTCCCCAACATACTAAAATTGACGAGACTCCCCCCGATGCACCGTGGTCGGGGGTCCGAGTCCCATTTTGAGGAGATAGCGTGGCACTCGACGAAGCTGATTTCACCCAGGTTTTCCGTGGATACGACCGGGAAGAAGTCGACAAGGCCATCCAGGGTCTCCGTCGCGACCTTATTCAGGCCAACAGCCAGGGCACCGAAGCGAACAAGGAGATCAAACGCCTCACCGCCCACATCGAGGACCTGAACGCCGAAATCGAGGAAGTGGGCAGCCCCACCTTCTCCGGACTCGGCACCAAGCTGGAGAACACCCTCCGCGTCGCGGAGGAACAGTCGACCCGCGTCATCGCCCAGGCCGACATCGACGCCGAGCGGCTGCGCGCATCCGCTGCCAGCGAAGTGCAGACCCTGCGCCGTGAGGCGAAAGACCACGCCGACCGCGTTCTTTCGGATGCCGGCGTGAAGGCCGGCCGCATCATGGACGACGCCATCGCCGAGGCCGACGACCTCCTGGCCCGCGCCCACGACGACTCCACGACGCTGACCCAGGACGCCATGCACGACGCGGCCGCCATCCGCGGCGCCGTGGCCACCGAAGCGGCCGAGCTGCGGTCCACGGTGAAGCGGGAGGTCGCCGCGATCCGCTCCGAAGCCGAGCGTGAGGCCGCCGAGGTGCGCGTGGTCGCCCAGCGGGAAGCGACCGAGGCGCAGGAGATCGCGGCCGGCCTGACGACGGAGACGGAGCTGACCCGGGCCGAGGTCGCCCACGAACTCGACCAGCAGCGCGCCGACCTCGCCCGCGAAACCGAGCAGGCCAGAATCGACCTCGCGGCCGAGACCGAGCAGGCGCGCGTCGACCTTGCCCGGGAGACCGAGCAGGCCAGAATCGACCTCGCCCACGAGACCGAGGCCACGCGCACCGACCTCGCGGCCGAGATCGAGCAGGCCCGCACCGACCTCGACAGGGAACTTGAGCAGGCCCACGCCGACCAGGCGATCGCGGCCGACCAGGCCCAGACCGACCTGGCCAGGGACCTCGATCGCAGGCGGGCGGACCTGGAGCACGAGACCCACAAGGCGCGCGCCGACCTGGCTGCCGAGACCGAGCAGGCCCGGGCAGATCTCGGGCGCGAACACGAACAGGCCAGGGCCGATTTTGCCGCGGACAGCGAGCAGCTGCGCATCGACCTCGAGAATCACCTGACGGCCGCTCGCAAGCGCGGCGAACACGAGGCCGCGAAACTGAAGCGGGAGATCGACCAGACCAGGGCCGACCTGGACATGGAGCTGAAGGCCCGCCGGGACGAAGCAGAGCAGGGGCACCTGACCCGTCACCAGGAGGCCGTCGCCCAGACGCAGAAGTTCATTTCCGACGCGACCCGGCAGCTCACCGAGACCACCCAGCGCACGGCCGAACTTCGCGCCCTGAACGACCAGCTGGACGCTGACGCCCGAGACGAGGCCCGAGCAGTGAAGAAGACCGCGGAGGAATCCGCGGAACGCACGGTGCGGGAGGCCGAGGCCCGCGCGAGCGCTCTGGTGACGGAGGCGGAATCGCGCACACGCGTTCTCGTTGAGGACGCGGAGGAGCGCCTGTCCCAGATTAGGATTGAGCGCGACGCGGTGGCCGGCTACTTCGAGAGCCTGCGCGGCCTGCTCACCCAGGCGGAGAGAGTCACCTCGGACGAGTAGTCCACCAGCAGCAGCAGCACCGACGATGAGAACCGACGCCGAGTCGTCGCCAATGGGGGAGCACGTGAAGATTCAAAATGCATTCCGAGTCGGCCTGATCGGAACCCTCGGCGTCGGCGTCGGACTACTGATCATCTCCTCCGTTGTCACGCTGCAGACGATCATCACCTACATCGGGGCCGCGCTCTTCCTCTCGCTCGGACTCGACCCGGCCGTGTCCTGGCTGGAGAAGAAAAAGTTCCCGCGCCGGTGGGCGATCCTGACGGTTCTGGCCGTCGTACTCAGCGTCCTCACCGGCATGGTCTTCGCCGTCGCCCCGATCATCGTCGACCAGGTGTCCAAGCTCTCCAAAGCCATCCCCGACCTGGTGAAGTCGGTCAACTCCTCGACGTTCCTCACCGACCTGCAGAACCAGTTCCCCGGCCTGGAGGTCTCCAAGATCGTCACCTCGGTGACTGACTTCCTCGGCAAGAACCTGACCTCGATCACGTCCACGGTGATCCAGTCCGGCATCGCCGTGGTGAGCGGCCTGTTCGGCGCTTTGATCATCCTCATTCTCACGCTCTATTTCACGGCCTCCCTGAACGGCATGAAGCACGCGATGTACCAGCTGGTGCCGGCGTCCAAGCGGGAGCGGTTCGCCGACCTCAGCGAGCAGATCACGACCGCCGTCGGCCGTTTCGTGATCGGGCAGGGTGCCCTGGCCCTGTGCAACGGCGTGCTCAGTTTCATCTTCCTGTCCATCATCGGGGCCCCCTTCCCGGCCTTGCTGGCACTGATCGCCTTCCTGTTCTCGCTCGTTCCCCTGATCGGGACCATCACCGGTTCGATCATCATCGTGCTGACCTGCCTGATCCCCGGGATCGGCAGTTCGCCGTTCACGGCCCTGGTCGCAGCGATCTACTACCTCATCTACATGCAGGTCGAGGCGTACCTGCTCAGCCCGAACATCATGAACCGCGCCGTCGCCGTACCAGGGGCGCTCGTCGTCGTGGCCGCCCTCGCCGGCGGAAGCCTGCTCGGCATCCTCGGCGCCCTGATCGCCATCCCCGTCGCCGCGGCCGCCATCATGATCATCAAGCAGGTCGTCGTGCCGAGGCAGAACGAACTCTGACGAATCGGTTCGGCTAGGCGAGCGGGCCGGTCCACTCCGTCGGCAGGGGTGCGGCCGCCGGGTTGACCACGGCGACGATCTCGTCCAGGACCCGGCGCGTCTGGCTCTCCCCGACCCACAGGTGCTTCCCGCCGTCCACGGCGATGAACCGGGTGCCCGGCACGCTGCTGAAGCGCTGACGGGCCTCCTCCGGCCGCAGGTAGTCGTCGTGCTCCGGGATGATGGCGACGAGGGCCCGCTCATTCCCCGCCCACCTGGCCAGATCCGCATCCGACGCCCGGTGCAGGGGTGGCGACAGCAGGATGGCGCCCCGGATCGGGTGCTCGAGACCGTACTTGATCGCCAGTTCGGTGCCGAAGGACCAGCCGACCAGCCAGGGGTTCGGCAGGCCCCGTTGGGCGACGAAGGCCATGGCCGCCGCGAGGTCCTCGCGCTCGGCGTCCCCGCCGTCGAAACTGCCCCCGCTGGTGCCGCGCGGGGAGGTCGTACCGCGGGTGTTGAACCGCAGGACGGCCAGATCGGCGAGGGCCGGCAGCCGGCCGGCTGCCTTGCGGAGGAGGTGGGAGTCCATGAAGCCGCCGTGCGTGGGCAAGGGATGCAGGGTGACGAGAGTGGCCACCGGGGGGCGGCCCACCGGTGTCGCGAGCTCCCCCACCAGGGTCAGGCCATCGCCGGTGTGCAACTCGATCTGCTCGCGCACCGCCGGCAGTTCGACTCCCCCGCGAATCTCGACCACGCTCGAACTCACGGTTTCTCCTTCTCGGATGCCCGCTGCGGCATCCCTATCTGATCTTCCAGCAGTGCGTGTGCCAGTGCCGGCGGGCCGCCAGGTCGGCGGCCTCGCCCATCAGGCCGTCGTTTCGCCACGCGACGACATGGGCGAGTCCGGGCGCGATGTGCAGGCTGCAGCCCGGGCAGACATAGGCCTTGACGGCCTGCGCACCGGTCACCGGTTGAACGGTCCAGAGGCCGTCGCGCCCGGATTCCGTGCGGCGCCAGCCGGCCCGCAGACGGGACAGGCCGTCATCCGGCTCGCCCGACCCGGCCGGCTTGCGGCCACGAGGTCGGTTGCTGCGGGCCATGGGCACAGTCTACGTCGGGGCGGCCGGCTTGCGGCCACGGGGCCGGTGGGGGCGTGCGGCGCGTTAGTACCAGCCGACGTCGCCGGAGTGCGCCCAGGCACCGCACGGCGTTCCGTAGCGGCCGCTGATATAGCCGAGGCCCCAGTCGATCTGCGTCGCGGCGTTGGTCTGCCAGTCGTCGCCGGAGGTGGCCATCTTGGAGCCCGGCAGCGCCTGAGGGATGCCGTACGCGCCGCTCGAGGAGTTCTCGGCGTTGACGCGCCAGCCGGACTCCTTCTTCCACAGCGAGACGAGGCAGTTGAACTGGTCGTCGCCCCAGCCGCGGTCAGCCACCATCCCGGACGCGATGGCCTGGGCGGAGCCGGGATCGGGAACGGCGGCCGTCGGCGCCGTAGACGACGATGACTTCGACGCTACGGGGGCCGCGACGGGCACCGGAACGGGAATGGGCTTCTCGTTCACGGTGAAGCTGTCTCGGGTCACGGTGTTCGCGTAGCCGGCGGCGACCTGGATCTCCTGGGCGGGACCAGACGGCCGGCTCACGCCGACGACCTGGAAGTACGGTGACGCGGTGGCGCCGGAATACGGGTCCACGACGGTGACCAGCACGAAGGCCGCAGCAGCCGTGAAGGCGAAAAGGAAGAGCGACGCCTGACCTCTGGACCGGGGCCTTCTCATTGCGGGCCTGACGGGTATGGCGGCGTGCTCGGACTCGATGATGCTCATATGTCTACCCACGATGTCCTGAGCCTAACCCAGATCACGCATAACAGCGAGATAACGGCGTGCGTGTTAGCGAACCGCCAGCATCACGTCGATCACGCCGTCCAGGACGACGTCGACCTGGGCTTCGCGATAGCCGCCGCGCTGGGGCCGGAATACCGCGCACCGCACGTCCTCGATCGTGACCGGGAAGCCGTCTTCGAAGTACCGCACCAGCCGGGACGCGAACCGGTCGACGTCTACCCGGCTGTAGCCGACCGTAAGGATGCTGACGCGGGAGAAACGGTGGTGGTCGGCGCGACCGAGCCGGTTGACCAGGACCTGGGCCAGATCGTGTGCCTCTTCCAGCCAGGCCTCCTTGCCCTGTGCACGCGTGGCCCGGTCACGGTCGCGGGTGGCGAAGGCATCCTCGAGCCGTTCGAGGGCCGCGTCCACGTGGGCGGGAGAATAGCCGCCCTTGTGCAGGCTGAACGCGGTGTGACGGATGGTTTCGGCCGTGAGCGGAGCGCCCTCGCCTCCGTCATCGGTGGCGTCGTACGCCTTCCGAGCCGCTGCGAGGAATGACTCGACCTGCGCCGTGTTGTAACCCAGCGTCTTTTTGGGGGTGCGCGGGAAGGTCGTGGTCACTGCGTCATGCTGCCTCACAGCATCTCCTCTGTTTCGAGCGTCAACTGTTAGGCGAAGATCAGGTACAGGGCGTACGCGGCTGCGGCCGACGGAAGGATCGAGTCCAGCCGGTCGAGGAATCCGCCGTGGCCCGGCAGCCAGGAGCTCATGTCCTTGATCCCGAGGTCCCGCTTGATCAGTGACTCCGCCAGGTCGCCGAAGGTCGCGCTGAGCAGGATGACGACCCCAAAGATGAGGCCGAACCACCAGGGCTCGTGGAGCATCAGGACGGACAGGAGCACGCCGATCCCCAGGCAGGCGGCACCGGCACCCGCGAAACCTTCCCAGGTCTTCTTGGGGCTGATGCTGGGCACCATCTTGTGCTTGCCGAAGCTGAGCCCCGTGGCGTAGGCGGCGGTGTCCGCCGAGATGACGATCAGCAGGAACGCGAGCGTCCACCACTGCCCCTCGGGCAGCGCCACCAGAAGCACGGAGAAACTGCCCAGGAAGACGACGTAGGACTGGATCAGCAGGCCGCCACCGACATCCGCCAGCACGCTGCTCGCATCGGCGCGGTGGCTCTTCCAGGCGAGCAGAACGACCCGCCAGAGACCGATCAGCAGGATGCCGCCGAGCGTGGCCAGCCACTGGCCGGTCGCTCCGAAGTAGAACGCGGCCGGCACCACGGACACGGCAGCCAGTACGACCGGGATGCGGGGCACGTTCCGCCCGGAGTGGCGAAGCGCCTGGGCCAGCTCGAAGGCGGTGAGGCCGACGAACGCGGCCGCGCAGACCATGAACAGGTCCTTGACCACGATGAGGCTGAACAGCATGAACAGTCCCAGCGCCAGCCCGATCAGGGTGGCGAGGATCAGGTTGCGGCCCGTGCGAGCCTGGATACGCACCTGCGTCGCGTCCAGCTGCGCCCGGGTGGCCTGCATCTGACGTTCGATGTCAGCCCTGGTGGACTGGACCTGGGCCCGGAACTCGGCACGGCTGACGCCATGCGCGCGCTTGGGCGGCAGGTCTTTTTTCGAATCGTCCGTCATGGTGCTGAACTCCCTAGATCTCGAGGAGTTCGGCTTCTTTGCGCTTGAGGGCATCGTCGATGGCATCGACGTGGGCCTTGGTGATCTGTTCCAGTTCCTTCTCACCGCGGGCCACGTCGTCGTCACCGACCTCGGTCTTGAGGGCCTCGAGTTCGTCCTTGGCCTTGCGCCGGAGGTTGCGCACGGACACCTTCGCGTCCTCGGCCTTGGTGCGGACGATCTTGACGTACTCCTTGCGGCGGTCCGCCGTCAGCTCGGGCAGAGTGGCGCGGATGACGTTGCCGTCATTGCCCAGGTTCGCCCCGAGGTTCGGGGTGTCGCGGATGGCCTGCTCGATATCGCGCAGGGCGCCCTTGTCATACGGGCCGATCAACAGCGTGCGGGCTTCCTGGTTCTGGAGGGAGGCGATCTGCTCCAGCGGCGTCGCCGTGCCGTAGTAATTGACCAGGATCTTCGCGAACATCTGCGGGTTCGCGCGGCCGGTTCGCACGGTCGCGAAATCGTCCTTCGCGGCTTCGACAGCCTTGTGCATGCGTGCGGTGGCATCGGACAGAACATCCGTGATCACGGTGACTCCTTCTTCGGTGGCGTTGACAAGCTTAGTTGGAGACGAGGGTTCCCAGATCGGCCCCGAGAATGGCGGCCGTCACGTTGCCGTGCGGAGCCATCCCGAAGACCTGCATGGGCATGCCGTTGTCCATGCAGAGGCTGAACGCGGTCGAGTCGACGACCTTGAGCCCGCGCTGCAGGGCCTCCTGATAGGTGATGCGGTCGATCTTGTGCGCGTCCGGGTTGGTGCGCGGGTCATCGGAGTAGACGCCGTCCACGCCGTTCTTGGCGACGAGCACGATCTCGGCGTCGATCTCGAGGGCACGCTGCGCCGCGACGGTGTCGGTCGAGAAGTAGGGCAGTCCGGCACCGGCGCCGAAAATGACGACGCGGCCCTTTTCCAGGTGGCGCTCCGCGCGGCGGGGGATGTACGGCTCGGCCACCTGGGTCATCGCGATGGCGGACTGGACCCGAGTCTCAGCGCCCGCCTGCTCCAGGAAGTCCTGCAGCGCCAGCGCGTTCATGACGGTGCCGAGCATCCCCATGTAATCGGCCCGGCCACGGTCCATGCCGCGCTGTGACAACTCGGCTCCACGGAAGAAGTTGCCGCCGCCGACGACGATCGCGATTTCGACCTGCTTGGCCGCTTCGGCGATCTCGCGGGCGAGGGCGCTGATGACGTCGGGGTTCACGCCGAGGCTTCCCGCCCCGAATGCTTCCCCAGAAAGCTTGAGGAGGACCCTGCGCTTTTTGACCGAATCTGACATGCTGTGCGCGTCCTTCCGTTGTACCTGTCTTAAAACTACTGGGTGAGCTACTGGGCGCGCACACAGAGAAGGAGACCGGATTGCGAATGCAACCCGGTCTCCATCGTTACTCAATTTCTCGTTACGCGCCGACCTTGAACCGGGCGAAGCCCGAGACGGTCAGTCCGGCGTCCGCGAGAACCTTGCTGACGGACAACTTGTTGTCCTTGGCGTAGTCCTGCTCGAGGAGTGCGACCTGCTTGAAGTAAGCCGTGACGCGACCCTCGACGATCTTGGGCAGAGCCGCTTCGGGCTTGCCCTCGTTCTTCGAGATCTCGGTCACAATGCGGCGCTCGGCCTCGACGGCGTCGACGGGAACGTCTTCGCGCGCGAGGTACTCGGGATTCGCGAAGGAGATGTGCTGGGCCACGCTGCGCGCGGTCTCTGCGTCGTCTCCGGAGTAGCCGAGAACAACACCGACCTGCGGGGGCAGGTCCTTGCTGGTCTTGTGCAGGTAGATCGCGAACTTCTCACCCGTGACGGATGCGACGCGGCGCAGTTCGAACTTCTCGCCGATGATCGCGGCTTCGCCGTCGATGAGCTGGCCGACGGTCTGGGCGTCGACCGGAGCGGCCAGGCCTTCCTCGACGGTGGTGGCGCCGGCAGCGGCGACCGCGTCCAGGACCTTCTCGGCCAGTGCGACGAACTTGACGCCCTTGGCGACGAAGTCGGTCTCGCAGGCGAGTTCGATCATGGTGGCGGTGTTGCCGATTTCCTTGGCCGCGACGAGTCCCTCCGAAGTGGAGCGGTCGGCGCGCTTGGCGTTGCCCTTGGCACCCTTCATCCGGAGGAGTTCGACGGCCTTTTCCATGTCGCCGTCGGCTTCAACGAGGGCGTTCTTGGTGTCGACCATGCCAGTGCCGAGGCGCTCGCGCAGAGCCTTGACGTCTGCGAGGCTGATGCTTGCCATACCGGGACCCCTTACTTGGTTTCTTCGGCGGGAGCGTCGACCGCGGCGGCTGCTACGGCTTCGTCAGCTGCGGCTTCTTCCGCGGGGGCGGCGGCAACCTCTTCGGTGGCAACCGGCTCGGCGACGACGGCCTCGGTGGCGACAGTCTCGTCAGCAACCGGGGTGGTCTCGGCCGGAGCGGCCAGCAGTTCGGCTTCCCACGCGGCGAGGGGCTCGATTTCGGCCTCCGGCTTGGCGTGGCGCTGAATGAGGCCCTCGGCTGCAGCGTCCGCGATGATGCGGGTCAGCAGGCCGACGGAACGGATGGCGTCGTCGTTGCCCGGGATCGGGTACTGGACGTCGTCCGGGTCGCAGTTCGTGTCGAGGATCGCGATGACGGGGATGCCGAGCTTGCGGGCTTCGTCAATGGCGAGGTGCTCCTTGTTGGTGTCCACAACCCACAGCGCCGACGGCGTCTTCGTGAGGTTGCGGATTCCGCCGAGGCTCTTGTGAAGCTTGACGAGCTCGCGCTTCTTGATGAGCATTTCCTTCTTCGTGAAACCGCTCTTGGCGGTGTCCTCGAAGTCGAGCTCTTCGAGCTCCTTCATGCGGGCCAGACGCTTGGAAACGGTCTGGAAGTTGGTGAGGAGGCCACCGAGCCAGCGCTGGTTGACGTAGGGCTGGCCCACGCGGATCGCCTGTTCGGCGATCGATTCCTGCGCCTGCTTCTTCGTTCCGACGAAGAGGATGGTGCCGCCGTGGGCAACCGTCTCCTTGACGAAGTCATAGGCCTTGTCAACGAACCCGAGCGACTGCTGCAGGTCGATGATGTAGATGCCGGAGCGCTCGGTGAAGATGAAACGCTTCATTTTCGGGTTCCAACGGCGGGTCTGGTGCCCGAAGTGCACGCCGCTGTCGAGCAGCTGGCGAATGGTTACGACGGCCATGAGCCGTTCTCCTTATCTGGCGCGCTGCGAGGCAGCAAAACGCCAATCGGTTTGTGTCGTGATCGGATGATCACTACTCCTGGTGCCCGGCACACATCCGCCCCGCTTCGAGAAGCAAGGACCGAGTGGACGTGGAGGCCGAATGGGCACGCGTAGTCAGCGCACGAAGCGCTGCTTGGACGAGTTTAGCACCCACCGGCACCGCGTCTGGTGCACCGCACCCCGCCCGCGCCCTTCCCCCGGCTCCTCCACAGCCAGACCCCCCGGGGTGCGCAGCACGGATGCCGCGGATACCGGCCGGCCGCATCGCCCCTGAGGCACGGTGGTCGCATGAACCTCTCCCGTTTACTCTCCGCGGCACTGCTGGTGCCGCTGGCCGGCGTGCTGCTGCCGGCGCCGCCCGGCACGCCATCGACTGCGACGAGTGTGGCGGGGACCTGGTCCTGGCCACTGGTGCCGCCGCATCCGGTGGTCGAGGGATTCAGAGCCCCTGCCAGCGAGTATGCGGACGGTCATCGCGGCCTGGACCTGCAGGCGATCCCCGGCACGGCCGTGTTCGCACCGTACGACGGTGTCGTCTCCTTCGCCGGCGTGGTGGTGGATCGCCCTGTGCTGTCGCTCGCTCACGCGGGCGACGTGGTGTCGACGGTGGAACCGGTGGCGGCCATCGTGGGCGCGGGCGAGCGCGTCGCTGCGGGGCAGCTCCTCGGGCACGTTGCCGCCGGGGGCCACTGCGCCGACCGCTGCCTCCACCTCGGGCTGAGGCAGCACGGCCGTTACGTCTCTCCCCTGCTCTACCTGGGCGGGGTCCCACGGGCGGTCCTGCTGACGGCGCGGTAGCCGTGCCGAGTCAGGCGCGGGGGTGCGCGCTCCGGTAGCTCTGCTGGAGCCGTTCCGCGGAGACGTGCGTGTAGATCTGGGTGGTGCCCAGGCTGGCGTGGCCGAGGAGTTCCTGCACGGCGCGCAGGTCGGCGCCTCCGTCGAGCAGGTGGGTCGCTGCGGTGTGGCGCAGCGCGTGCGGGCCCGCCGGTTCGTTTCCCGGGATGCCGGCCAGCAGGGTGGCGACGAGCCGGTACACGGCCCGCACGCCCAGCCGCTGCCGCCGGGCTCCCAGGAACAGCGCGTTCTGCACCGCCGCTTTCTGCACCCCCGTTTCCTGCACCCCGCCCGCCGCCAGCACGGGCCTGGCCCGGCCGAGGTAGGCGAGGATCGCGGTCTGGGCGGGAACGCCGAACGGCACCACCCGCTCCTTCGCGCCCTTGCCCGTGACCCGAACCGTCAACCGGTGCAGGTCGACGTCGGCCACGTCGAGGCCGACGAGTTCGGAGACCCGCAGGCCCGACGCGTAGAGCAGTTCGACGATCGCGAGTTCGCGGAGCGCTGCCGGGTCATTCGTGCGGGCGCGGAGTTCGAGGTGAGTGAGCAGGTCCTGCATCTGCGCCCGGTTGATCACGCGCGGGAGCGGGCGGCCGGGCTTCGGTGAGCGCAGCCTTACCGCGGGGTCGGCGGAACTGCCGCCGGTGCGGGCCAGCCAGGCCGTGAAGCTGCGGGCGGATGCCGAACGCCTCGCGATCGTCGCCCGCGCGAGCCCCGCCTGGGTGGCGACCCAGAGCCAGTCGCGGAGCAGGTCGAGGCTCAACCCTTCCGTGTCGGTGACGCCGCGAGTCTCCGCATAGGCGACGAGCCCGGCCAGATCGGTGCGGTAGGCCCGGACGGTGTGCACGGAGAAGCCACGCTCGGCCGCAAGGTAGATGACGAAGTCGTCGACATGGGCAGCGAGGAGGCGTGCGGGCGCAGCCGTCACCCTGATTCGACCTGCCTGGAGAAGGCCTCGGTGCGCTGTTCGGGAGTGAGCGCCTCCATCCGGGCGAGGAAGGAGGCATCGAAGCCGGTTGCCGCCTCGAACTCCCCGAGGGCCACGTGGGAGTGCACGATCTGGTCGAAGTAGACGTGCACGAGGTTGATCGACTGGCCGCCCTGCAGGCCGCTGAGTTCGCCGCGCGGCGCGGTCGGATCGATGGTGTAGCAGGTCGCGGCGGCGACCGACACGGGGATTCCGGCGAAGAGTCCGGTCGTCGCGTAGTGCAGGTGCCCGCCCAGGATCGCCCGGATGTCGCTGCCGGCAACCACCTCGGCCAGTCTCGCCTGCCCCCGCAGCTCAAGGATGGCCATCAGGGGCAGCATCGTCGGCACGGGCGGATGGTGCAGCGTCAGAAGACTGCCGTGGGGAGCCGGCTCGCGCAGCACGTCCGTCAGCCAGGCCAGCTGCGCCTCGGACAGGTCGCCGTGGTGATAGCCCGGGACACTCGTGTCCAGGGCGATGATGCGCACTCCCCCAATGTCGTGCACCCGGTCGACGGGTGCCATCGACCCGGCCTCGCGCAGCAACTCGGTGCGGAAAGCCTCCCGCTTGTCGTGGTTGCCCATCACCCAGATGACGGGGGCGCCCATCCGTTCGGCCGCGGCCTCGACGATGTCGCGCACCCGGCGATACGCATCGGCCTCACCCCGGTCGGCGATGTCGCCGGTGAACACGAGCGCGTCCGGCCGGAGGCCGGACCGCTCCAGCTGCGCCATCGCCTGGTACACCGTGGTGTCGGTGTCGACCGCACCATAGAGTGCCCGGCTGCCGCCGAGGAAATGGGTGTCACTGATGTGCGCGATCAGGTGGGACGCGGGCGGGTACTGGCCCAGTTGCACGGCTGACATGACTCACCTTTCTCGGTGCCGCCCAGACTACGGCCTGCCTCCGATCATGGTGTCATTCGGAACAGGCGGCGCACCACCTGACCGTCGGCGAGCGCGTCCAGACCCTCGTTGAGTTCGGCGATCGGCCTGGTGTCCGTGTGCAGCAACTCGACCGGCAGCCGGCCATCGCGCCAGAGCTGCAGGTATGCGGCGATGTCCCGGGTCGGGACGGAGTCGCCCATGTAGGAGCCCAGCAGTCGAACGCCGGTGCCGGCGAACTGCAGGGCCTGCACGGAGAGCTGCTGCTCCGGGTTCGGCAAGCCGACCGAGACCAGGGCGCCTCCCCGTGTCAGCAGACCCAGGCAAGCCTCCATCACCCGGGCGCTACCGACCGCTTCGATGGCGACGTCCACGCCGTCCCCGGTGTGCTCGGCCACCAGGGCGGCAGCCTGCTCGGGGGACCCGGCGACATCCGCGCCGCATTTGAGGGCCAGCGCCTGCTTCTCCGGCAGCGGATCGATGGCGATCACGGTGGTTCCGGCGACCTGCGCGGCCGCCATGACGGACATCAGCCCCACCGCTCCCAACCCGAACACGATGATGGACTGGCCGGGTACCAGCCGGGCCGTGTTGAGCACGGCGCCGATCCCGGTCAGGGCGGCGCAGCCGAACATGGCGGCCACGTCGAACGGAACGTCGTCGTCGATGACGACGACGGACTCCCGGGCGACGAGCGCGAACTCCGAGAAGGCGGAGACACCCAGGTGGTGGTTGATGCGTTCACCGTCGGCCGAGGCGAGGACGGCGTCGCCGTGCAGGAGATCGCCGGTGCCGTTGGCCGCGGCGCCGCGGTGGCAGAGCGCCGGGCGCCCCGCCGTGCAGGCACGGCACCGGCCGCAACTGGGCACGAAGACGAGCACGACCCGGTCGCCGACCCGGACATCCGTGACGCCGGAGCCGAGCGCGGCCACAATGCCGGCCGCCTCGTGGCCGAGGGCCATGGGGAGCGGCCGCACCCTTGACCCGTTGATCACGGACAGGTCGGAGTAGCACAGGCTGGCCCGTTCGATCTTCACCAGGACCTCGCCGGCTCGCGGCCGGGGAACGGCCAGCTCTTCCTGCACCAGCGGCGCGCTGACCGAGTACGGGCGGGACGCCCCGGACTCACGGAGGATCGAACTGAGCATCGTGGCGGGCATCGTTGCGGGCTGCATGGCTCTCAACCTAGCCCGGGCGGGCGGCACCGCCCGCTAGCCCGCGCGCACCCACCCGGTTTCCCGCTCGCGCACCGCCCCCTCCAGATCGAGGGCCCCGAGGGAGCCCTGCACGGCCGCCGCCGACAGGCCCGCGCGGCGGGCGATGTCGTTCACGGTGCGCGGCGACCGGGAACTGAGGGCGTCGAACACCCGGATCTGCTCGCTGGTGCGGCCCCCGAACCCGGCCGTGCCACCCTCGTCCGCCGGAAGGTCGAGGGTGAGCTGCAGCATCCGTTCGCCCACGAGTTCGGCCATCTCGGCGGCGTTGGTCACGCAGACGGCGTCGTATTCGCGGATCAGCCGGTGACAGCCGGCGGACGTGGGCGAGGTGACCGGTCCGGGGACGGCGCCGAGCGGCCGGCCCAATGCCGAGGCGTGGCCGGCGGTGTTGAGCGAGCCGGACCGCCATCCGGCCTCCAGCACCACGGTGGCCGCGCTCGAGGCGGCGATCAACCGGTTGCGCTGGAGGAACAGCAAGTTGTAGCAGTTACGCGATACTTTTGAGGCATGCGAGCTTTCACCTATTCCCGTCAATCCCTGGACCTCGCGGAAGGTATTGACCGCCAGCAGGAGCGCACCCGCCAGCTGGCTGCTCAACGCGGATACACCATTGTCCACGAGTACACAGACAACGATGTTTCCGCGACCAAATCCCGTGCGAAGGCCCAGTGGCCTCGCATGCTCGCGGCACTGGAGGCCGGCGAGGCTGACGTGGTTATCGCGGTAGATATCGACCGGCTGGTGCGCTCACTCCGCGACATGCTTTCCCTGATGGACACGGGTGCAGCCGTGCTCACCGTTGACGGCGAGCTTGACCTCACGACGGCTGACGGCCAGTTCAGAGCCAGCATGATGGCCTCATTGGCGCGGTTTGAAACTTCGCGCAAGAGCGAGCGTCAGGTGCGAGCCAATGACTACAGGGTCTCCGTGGGGAAGCCCAATCCTCAGCGGCGCAGATACGGCTACGAGAGCGATATGAGGACTCCACGCGAGACCGAGGCAGCTGTGGTCGTGCGCGTGTTCGAGGCCGTCGCCGCCCGGAAGTCCCTGCGGTCAATCGCGCAGGCGCTGAACGCGGACGGTATCACCACCGCGACAGGGAAAGAGTGGGTGCCTGTGCGGCTGCGTGAGATGGTGCTCAGGCCGTACGAAGCCGGCTTCACGTACCGCGGGGAGACGATTGCATCCGCGGACGTCGTGCCGATTGTTTCCGCGGAGCTCGCTGGGATCGCACGGGCCGTGCTGGCTGACCCGACCAGAAGAACGACACCAGGACCAACCGTGCGGCACATGGTTAGTGGGCTCGTGTTCTGCGGGGTGTGCGGTGACGCTATGGTCTACGCGTCGACGTATAGATGTAAGGCCAACTCGTCGCACCCGTCGATCATCAAGAAGACTCTGGAACCCATCGTGGTCCGCGAAGTCGCACGTGCTGTCGTCACCTACACCGGGGAAGTCCGGGACGGCGGTCGCACTGACATACGGGACCTGGTCGCGCAGCACGCCGTCACAGAAGAACGTGTGGCCGCGATCGTGCGTGACCGCGACGAAGGCCTTGTGTCCGCGCCGGTGGCTCGTGCGCGACTGGTGGAACTGCGTGACGAGCGTGAAGCTATCGAAGCCAAGCTGGAAACGGCGCGGTCCTCGTCGTCGACACTGGTGACGTTGCATGGGTTGGCCCAGAGGTTGCAGGGCGGTCAGATTGATGCAGTGTCCGCGAGGTTCCTGGAGTTGGAACTGGGAGAACAGCGGGAACTGATCAGACAGCTGCTCAACGTCACCGTGAACCGCGGTCGTGGTGCTGAGCGCGTGGACGTCGAGCACCTGGAAGCTGTGTGGCTTAACTTTGGTGGCGAAGTTGCGAACGACGATTAGTAGTCTGATCGCATGGACCTCACTGAGCTGAAAGCTACGTACCGTCGGCTAACTGACCCAACCGCGGACTGGCACCACACCGAGGCCGAAGTTCTCGCGGCACGCGCTGCGATCGCTGTTGGCGATCCCGCCTGGCTTGCGGCCTATGACGCCGAACTGGAGGCCTGGGAGGCTGACGTGGACGCGAGTGCCGCGGAGTAACTTACTGATCAGCCATTGCCGCCTAGCTGGACACGTTTGCGGAACAGCAACAGCAACTCTTCATACATCTTGGTCGTGGCTTGGTACATGGCGAGTGGGACTGCCATTTGCGGGACGCCGATAATTTCGTCAACGGTATGCGAGTAAGTTGCTACTTCGACGTCGGTGAGTCCCGCGCTGATGTAGGCGGACTGGGACTGGGCTTGCGGTCCGTAGGCCCGGGCGCGAACATAGCGCTCCACCTTTGAGCCGCTGAGTCCATTGGCCAGACGGAAAATGTCAGCGTAACGGTATGAGACGCCCAGGGCAGCCTCGACGGCTGTCGCATTCGACTCAAACTGCGCTCTCAAGCTCACCAGGGCCATGAGCAGGTCAAGCGCTTCATCCGGTTTCTTCAGATGACTTTTCCACAATGAGAGTGGCTGACTTGCAGCTATTTCGTCCAGGGCAACGAGCGCTGGTGGAAGCTGTGTGAGACTGTCCAGGTCGCGCTCCCAGCCGCGGAAGGCTGCGCCTCTTAGCTTCGGCTTGAGCGACTCCCAGGCGAACTGTGACGCGGCGCGACTGCTGCGCGATTGGGTAATGCCCTGGGCGATGAGCAGGACCGCGCCGACAACAACACCCGTGGTGACGCCGACAATCATGTCGGGTGCGAAAGTATCCCAGTTTGTGGTTGCCAAGGTCGATATCAACTCCATGGTGTGAGCGTACGGCCTGGGCACCTCGTGGGCCGGCGAGGACGACTCATGTTGACCGAATAGTGGAGAGTCACTGGAGAACGGGTGTTTGGGCTCCGCGGTGTTGCAGCTGGCGGCAATGTTCTAAATGTCAGCTGCACAAACCCACTACTTAGGAGCTCACCATGACCGCCAAGACGATGACCACCATGAACAACCTGAACACCGCGCTGATCGCGTTGAACGCGGAGATTGGCGCTGAGGTTGCAGCTGAGGAACTCGAGGCCTACATCGCCAAGCTCTCCGAGCTGACGGTCACCATCACCGCGATCCGTGCGCCTCACGCGAAGGCAATCGCGGTCCTCGCGTCCAAAAAGAGCCGCGCAAAGAACTCTGCTCGTGTGGCCAAGGCGCTTGCGCTCCTTGCGGAAACCGAGGCTGCTGCGGAGGCTGCTCCCGCGAAATGACAGACGACGACAAAGGCCCGCACCCTGGAGGAATCCGGGGACGCGGGCCTTTTCTCGTTCGGGCTAGCATGACCGCATGCTTGATGATCTGGACACGCCCAACTGTCCTGCGTGCTTGCGGCAGATGGAGGCGACGCAGGGGCGTTACGCGATCGTGTGGCTCTGCCCAGGGTGTGGGCTGGTGCAGCTGTAAATAGTGGCGTTGGCCAGCGATTGCGACCGATAGAGTGCGCAGAGTGATGACATCGGTTGACCAAGAGTGGTACTGGCTGCAGAGAATCTCGGAGCAGCTGGAGGCGGCATCGCGCCCTGATGGGTGGGCCGCTGTGCAGGCTATCGGCACTCTCCTGCTCGCCAGTTTCGCGGCGTATGTTGCGTGGAAGTCTCACAAGCTGAGCGCCAAGGTCGCTGCTGACGAGACTGCCCGCCGTGAGCGGGCTGAGCGCGAGGAATTCCGATCCGTTTATCAGCGCCACCTTGACAGCTTGGTGAAGTCTTTCTTCTCTTCAGCGGTGGGCGATATGCACTGGTCAGGTTATGGAATCAACGCGGTCACCGTGCACGCAATCATGCTCGGCGGCGACAGAACCACCGGAGCCGGCCTGTTACTCGCAAAGATGGAAGAATTTGAAGATGCGGCGTCCGGGTGGGACCGCGATGAGTCAAGCACCATGAAGTTCAGTGAAAGCATGCAGGAGATGATAGAGCTGTCAGCAGTGTGGGCGCGAGATGGTCGCGATGCTCCGGCGGCGTCTGACAGCTAGCCAGACATGGCTTGCACAAGCGCAGAAGACCCCGCCGTCCAACTCAACTGGATGACGGGGCCTTCTTTCGTTGTAACCGCAGGGCGCTCGGTCCCTGAAGCTTGCCCACCGTCAACACGGGCTGGGTGGGTCATACAGAAAGCCTTAGGTAGATGTTCTTATACCTGAGGCTTTCTGAGGTCTTAGAACTGGCCTGGTGGCTTCTAGTACAGCCGGCCGTCGTAGGAATAGAACGCGACGCGGAGCTTGTCGCGGGTCTGAGCCATGATCTTGTTGGCTTCGTCAAGCTCGAACTCGGCACGCTGGACAGCGGCGCGCAGGTCCTGCCGGCGTGAGTCCGCGAAGATCGCGAACGTCGGGTCACTGGTGGTGCCTTTTGACCTCTGGGTCGTGTCATCGCGCGGAGTCGGTGTCATGCCAAGCTCCCACTGGGACTGCTGAACCTCGGGATCGTACGCGATGCGGAAGGTTTCGAGCCAGGTGGCACCGAGCGTTTCCAGGGTGTCAGGTGCAGCCGTTGTCGCGGTGGTTGTCATGCGGACTCCTTGAGTTCGGGGATTATCGGGGTGCCGGGGTTGGTCGCGGTCATGAGTTGGCCTCCGGCTTGCAGGTCAAGCAATTCGTCCAGAGTCCGTCGCGGGCTTGGGAATCGACGCGGAAGTGGCTCAGCGGATAGGTGACGTGACAGTGCCGACACTGCTTCCGGCCGGTCGGGTGCTCCTGGGCCTGATCGAATGCGATCTGTGCGGGGGTCCGTGTGGCGAGGTACGCGCGGTTGTTGTATTGGCGCGTCTTCACGACTTGTCCTGGGCTTCCAGGAGGCCAAGCCGGACTTCGTCCTGCCAGTCGGGGACGGTGATGTCCATGTGCGATGCGAGCGACTGCGCGGTGATGACCAGGAGCTGAATGGGCGAGATGCCGGCACGGTGGGCGTCCTCGAGGGCGAGCTGGAAGGCCTGCTCGTCGGAAGCAGATGCCGCGAGGACCAGGCGTCCAAGGAACGGGGCGATGTCGAGGGGGGCGCTCACAGGAACAGCCCCAGGACGAGGTCGACCAGGTTGGTGGTGAGGATGACGACCTGCGTGGGCACGAAGACGGTGAACGCGGTGAAGATGATGGTGTGAGACATGGGTAGCACATGCTTTCTGGTACAAAAAAAGTGGCCGACTGGAGGCACCGTTGCTACCACGGTGCCAACCAGACGGCCGGTATTTGTCAACGCACTAGGAGGTAGCATCCATGGCGTCACCCGGCGTAACCGGGGAAGTCGTATGTAATAATTATGTCGCGGAATTAACGTTTGACCGGGAGTTTAGGGGTATCCCCGGACTACTCCGGACTTGAGGCGCTCGTGCGCTCTGGCGGGAGCACCCAGTCGTACATGGAAGTGCTGGCGTCGTAGAGCCTGACGTGCGCGAGGGCACGATCCGCGGTGTCCACGAGGTCTTCACGACCAGCCTCCGCGGCAATCGCGCGCCAGCCCGACCACTGCCGGATGTTCTTGTCAACGAGGCCCTGGTTGGGTAGGGGTTGGCGCTCGTACCGGTCCACGAAGATTTCGAGCAGTTGACGAGCCACACCCTGAACTTGGGGCGCAGGCGAGTACAGGGCCAGCTTGAAGGCCTCGTCTTTGACGTAGATTGGCCGGGTAATGGCAAGCCCCAGGAGTCGAGAGACCTTGCGGATTTCAGCCTGGCGCTCGGCCTCAGCAATTCTCATGCGCGGGCCAGACGTTTGGCGCGGGACGCCTGCGCGGACAGACGGTTGGCCAGCTTGCCGGCGTCCGTGTGACGGTACGCGTTGATGACCTCGCGGTGACACGGCAGGCAGTAGCTTCCATGACCGCTGGACTTGTGATTGTTGCGGGCGAACTCTGTAACCGGCTTGACCGTGTCGCACTTCGGGCAACGGTGCAGTCGCGTCAGGCGCGCTTCCAGGGTGTCCGCGGCATGGGTGATGACCGCGATGTCTTCGTGGATAGTCATGGGAGGCCTCTCAGGGCTGGGTCGGCATGATGGGCCCCGGGGCCAGGAGGGATACTCTTCTTTGCCGGAAGTTTGATCTGGGAGCGCAGATGCACAGGATGCAGAGCGCCTACCCCCCGTGCTTCGCATTGTGCGCGGTCATCGCGGCAATCGATGCACATTGTGTGAGGTATGGACCCGGTCAGAACACCTGGCTCGCCGAGCCCATGCCCGCGGAATAATGCTGGTTATCACTCTTGCTCTGGTTACAGCGCAAGTGTGAAGACTGGACATTACCGGGGTCAAGGCGGAGGTCGGGGTTGTGTTCGTATGGCCTGATGTGGTCGGCACTGAAGGATTGCGGGTGTGGCCACTTGAGCGAGTAGTCGATGGGCTGACCACACAGATTGCACGGGAGTCGCCTGGACTTCTGAGCGTCCCTGATCTTCGCCCAGCGTGCGCTGGTGCCTCTCATGGAGTTGGCCATGGTGCTTGCCTCCAGTGCGTGCCCGCGGAGTTGCCAGGGACTTAGCCCCCCCGGGCGCCCCTGTTGAAGTGGAGCACCACGACCACCCTGCGCTCCATGGCGGGTGGTCGTGGCACGTGGTGCCCGGCCCAGGTTCGACCCTGGACCGGGCTGGTGAGTGGTTACCTACTCACCAGAGGATGGTGCTGGGTGTTAGACCAGTGCGACCTTGGCGATTGCCGCGGGAGCGAACACGTCGACGGCAAACCGTCCCTCGGTCAGTGCCCGAGTCTGGTTCATGTCGAACTTCGTGAAGGCGTCCCACTTGCTGGTGATGCCCGTGGAGTCGATGCTCAGACCGACCTTGCTGGAGTCGAGCACCAGCGCGGAGTTGGCCGGCAGACCAGCAACGATGACCGGCGTGAGGTCACCCCAGATGTTGGTGTTTGCCGTGGCACCGTTCTGGAAGAAGTTGCCTCCGAGGTATTCCCCGGTGGTCGTCTTCAGCAGGCGCATCGCGTCGCATGCGGCACGGGAGATGAGCAGGACGTCGGGGTTGTACCCGAGGTCTGCCACCTTCGAGGCACCGGCGTAGATGCTGTCCGGCACGTTCGCGGCAAACGCCTGGGTCTGAATGCCGGCGCTGGTCGCGAAAGCGTTGACCGCGATCGCCGTGACCTTCGAGAAGATGCCGTCGGTGAGCTCGCCGGTCAGGAACATCTCCAGGTCGGAGTTGTCCGAGAGCAGGTACGTGTCCACGTACTCGCTGAGGTGCGCGACGACTGCCAGGCTGTTGTCCACCTTGGCCACGGTGAACACCGAGGTCGGCTTGAGCGCACCAGGCGCGACGACGTCGGCGTTGTTCGTGCGAACCGTCTGACGCAGGTACGAGTACGACGGGGTCTCGCGGACCTTGGTCGGGATCAGGCCCAGGAGGCCGAGGCCGACGGTCGGGGTGCCCAGCTTGAGGGGGCTGGTCGCGAGAGACACGGGGATGGCAGTGGAACCGCCGGCCACGAGGCCCTTGGATGCGCCGGGGATCGACGCGGTGACCATCGACTTGATAGAGGCGGGGGTGATGTAACCCTTGACCTCGTTCGAGCGGTGGGTCTCACCGGTCTTGAAGTCCATGAACTCACCGGCAGTGGTGCCGGCAATCGCGGACATGGTCTCGGCCGACTTCAGTCCGCGGATACCGGCCTGGAGCTGGAAGGCACGGTCGGAGCCGGCTTCCACGTCGGCGATTTCCGCGGAGGTGAGGTCACGGCTTGCGCCCTTGGCCTCGGTGATGATGTTCGAGAGCTTGAGCTGAATGGCCGAGAGTTCGGCCTGTGCGGACTTGAGGTCCATGGGTGTTCTCCTTGGTAGGAACTGATGCGAGCGATTGCTCGCGGAAGTTGCCTGCCAAGACGGGGTCTGCGCACCGGCTACTCACCCGTTGAGCTCCTGCTCCTCAGGGTGGGATCGTTGCTGGTGTCGGCCTGGCCTTGTGCCGTTCGCACTCCTGTGCGGCAGCTGTGGCGATTGTGTAGCCATGTGGCTACGGTCCCGGCTGTTGAAGCCGGGGAGTTTGTGGGGGTGGTTACTTCAGGTATCCGGCGAGCGCAGCTCGTGCGGCACTTGCTGAGACGCGGGCGTCGGCCGGTCGTGCTGACGCGTTCAACGCTTTCTCGTGATCGCGTTTGGCTTTGGCGGCATAGTCGGCGCTTGTCTTGCGCCCGTGACTGCGTGCCCATTCGTCCCGGAGGTTGCTGAGGAGCTTGGCGAAGACGGTGGGGTCGTTGGCAGGACGTGAGTTGTTGCGACGAGGCATGGGACTCCGATGGTTCAGAGCGCGACCATCGTCCGCGTGGACACGGTGGGTCACGCAGGATGGTGGAAGCGAGCTAGCGCTAGGGACCGAAGCTCTGAGGCTCTACGGTCGACCTGGTGACTTGGGGAAGCCGGCCAGCTGCGGAGGCGGTTTCCCTGCCTCTACCTTTTATATACCACATTGAGGTACCCTGCTGCGGCTGTTATTGGCGCTAATCAGGCATTTTGCGCCAAGTCGTTGCGCAACTGTTGCGTGGGAGTCGTCGTGGGAGCCGGCGGGCTCGCGGCAGTCGCGGAAGCCGGCGGGCTTGGCGGGCTGGGGGCAGGTGGGCATACACCCCTTGAGTGCACCTGTATGTCTTATCTCTTATGTATTACTACTTGTACAGTTACAAAATACACACAGGTGCACTCGAGGGGTGTATGCCTGGAGGCCCGCCGGCCACAACAGGGCCTATTCCGCGAGCTTTGCAGCCGTCACGACTTCAGCACGACCTCGCGGAAGCCCCAAACCTGCTTGTCACGGCGCTTCGCGCCAGTCTTGGGGTCGCTGGTGAGCGTCCACCGACGCACGTGCCCGTAGCCTTCGGCCACCATTGCCGCGATGAACTTGGTCATGGACATTGCGGGGACGCCCGAGGGCACAGACGCGCAGTAGGCGTTGTACAGGTCGGTCTGCGGCGTGAACATCCAGACCAGTCCCACGCCGTTGGTTAGCCGCGTAGCCACGAACCGCGCGAAGTCGGGGCCAGACTCATCGCGGAGACTGACCGAGAAGCCATACGTGCCACGCCGGCGGGACTCGGGGACACCAGCAGCGCGCAGTGCACTGTAGATGTGGGTGTTGGCCGGGTACGACAGCTCATCAGGCACCGCGACTCCGTGGGCTTCGAGGTCGTCGGCTTCCGCGTCGATCATCCGTGCAACTGCGCTCAGGATTGCGGTGCGCGACATCCAGCCCTCACCCGCGACCAGAAGTTCACTGGTGAGGGCGTCGCCCAGCTCGTCCGCGGTCATCGTGCTGTACGGGGTCATCACTTGAACTGCACCCCCATGATGACGGCGCGGCCACTCGTGCCGGTGTAGCACGGGTGACCCGCGTCATCCAGGAGACGCTTGAGCACTGGCGCGGTGACCTTGTAGCCGAGGGCGTGCGCGCGGGCTTGGACGTCGCGGGCATCCACGTGTTCGTGGGCCTTGGCCGACTTGAGGACAGTGGTGAAGAGGTCGGGCACAAGCCCGGTGGTGGGTGCAGACATGAGGAACTCCTGAGTTGGAGCGAACAGCTGGTATGCGACGTGTCTATTCAGGAGTTGGGTCGTGTGCACCGTTGGGGTGCGTTGTTGTGTTATACACCACTATGGCGCACACCGGGGACATTCACGGGCAAAACTGGGGCAATACCGGGAACTCCCGTGAAGCTCCCGTACTGCTACATTCAACTTTTTCCCTGGAGGAAACGCCATTTCGTCGGTGCCGAACCGCACGGGAGCTCGGAGATGACGGCTCCCTGGGTCGCGATCCGGCCGAGCAGTTCGTCGTGGCCGCTCGGGTAGTACCGGTCGGCTCCCCCGGCCAGGAAGGCCACCGTCACCCCCGAACTGGCCAGCGCGGCCCGGTGGGCCATGCCGTCGATGCCGTACGCGGCGCCGGAGACGATGGCGAAACCGCGGTCCACCAGGCCCGCCGACGCCTCCATGGCCACATGCTCGCCGTAACCGGATGCGGCCCGGGCGCCGACCAGGGCGATCGAGTTCGACAGGGCCAGCAGCGCTCCGGGGATGCCTCGCCACCACAGGGCCAGCGGGGCGTGAAGCCCCAGGTCGTCCACTCCGACCGGCCAGAGCACGTCACCGGGCAGGAGGAGCCGGGTGGATGCGCGCGCGGCCTGGTGCAGGGAGCGGATCACCTCGCCGGAAGACAACCGGGGCCGCCACCGTTGCAGACCCTGATCCAGCAGGGCTGCGAGGTCGTCGGCACCCTCTGCTCGGGCCTCGTCGACGGCCCCGGACTCCGCGACGACCGCCGCCAGACGGGCCGGGGTCCACAGGTCGAGCACGGCCGTGAGCGCGGGCGCGGCGCCGAGCGCCTGCACCAGCAGCCCCGCCGCTCCGTCGCCGGGCTCGGCGATGCCGGTCCAGGCGGCGCGGGCGAAGACGTCGGCGGCCTCGGTCGCATCCGCGACGGCGTGTGCTGCGGCCGCCTGCGCTGCGCCATCCTCCGGAACGTGCGCTGCGGCATCCGTTGGCGCATCCGTCGCGGCAGTCGGCCAGGACATCGGGGAGGAACGCACCGCGCCCGCCAGCTCGATGACCGTGGCCTCCGCCAGCCCGAAAATCGTCATGATGAGATTCCTTTCCGCAGGTAGAGCGCCTGCCCGACCTGTTCGATGCCCGGCCTGGAAACGCCCTCGAGATCCGAGATGGACCAGGCCACCCGAAGCACCCGGTCGTATCCGCGCATGGTGATTCCGCCGCGTTCGAGCGCACGGTCGAGGCCGGCCGTGGCGCTGCGGTCTAGCCGGGCCTGGGGGCCGCGCAGCCAGGGCCCGGGCACGTCGGAGTTCACCGACCACGGGGTGCCCGAGAGCCGGGCGGCTGCCGCGGAACGTGCCGCGACGACCCGCTCTCGGGCGACGGCGCTCACCAGGCGCGGCGTGTCCGCGGCCAGACGCAGCTGGGTGGCGGTGACGCGCTGCACCTTCAGCTGGATGTCGATGCGATCCAGCAGCGGCCCGGAGATGCGCGCCAGGTACCGGCGCCGGGCGTTCGGCGGGCAGGCGCAGTCCAGGTCGGGGGCTCCGTATTGGCCGCAGGCACACGGATTCGCGGCCATCACGAGCTGGAACCGGGCCGGAAAATGGGCGACCACATTGGCGCGGTGGATGATGATCACCCCCGATTCCAGCGGCTGCCGGAGCGCGTCGAGCACCGCCGACGCGAACTCGGGCGCCTCGTCGAGGAAGAGGACCCCGTGGGAGGCCCGGGCTGCCGCGCCCGGTCGGATCTGGCCGCTGCCCCCGCCCACCATCGCCGCGGCCGTGGCCGTGTGATGTGGCGCTTCGAGGGGCGGACGGGTGATCAGGGACCGCCCGACGCCGCGGCCGCTGAGCGAGCGCATGGAGCTGACCTCGAGCGAGGCTGCGGCATCGAGATCAGGCAGCAGCCCGGGCAGCCGGGCCGCGAGCATGGTCTTGCCGGCGCCGGGCGGCCCCACCATGAACACGTGGTGCCCGCCGGCCGCCGCGATCTGCAGCGCCAGGATCGCGTCGTCGTTGCCGATGACGTCCGCCAGGTCCGGCTCGGCGGCCTGCGGCCCGGCGTCGACGGGCAAGAGGATGGGGGTGACCGGGATCGGCTCGAGTTCGGCCCCATGCCAGATCGCGGCGTCCCGCAGGGAGGCCACGCCGATCACCCTCACCCCGGGCACGAGGGAGGCCTCGTCGACGTTGCCGGCGGGCACCATGACCGTGTCGTGGCCGAGCCGGGAGGCGGCGATCACCGCCGGCAGCATGCCGGGCGTCGGCCGCAGCCGGCCGTCGAGGGCGAGCTCGCCGATGTGCAACACCCGGCCGACCGAGTCGGCCGAAACCAGCCGGTCGGCGCCGAGGCACGCCAGGGCGATGGCCAGGTCGAACCCCGATCCGTGCTTGGGCAGCGATGCCGGGGAGAGGTTGATCGTGAGCTTGTTGCGGGTCAGGGGGCAGCCGGAGTTCTTGGCCGCCGCCCGCACCCGCTCGGTCGCCTCCGAGAGCGCAGCGTCGGGCAGCCCGATCAGGATGATGCCCGGCAGCTGGCCGGAGATGTCGGCCTCGACCTCCACGAGCGCCCCGGTCAGCCCGATCAGGGCCACCGCGTGGGTGCGGGCCAGCCCCATCAGAACACCCCCGGCAGATGCTCGATCACCGGGTCGGCGCCGGGACGGATGATCACGGCGATGGCGTCGATGCGGATGCACCGGGGCCGGAGCGTCGACTGGTCGCACCAGGCCGCGGCGAGACGGCGCAGGCGGGCGAGCTTGGCGACCGTGATGGCTTCGAACGGATGCCCGAACCGCGTGCCCGAACGCGTCTTCACCTCGACAAAGGCGACCTCTCCCCCGTTCTCGACGATCAGGTCGACCTCGCCCTGATCGCAGCGCCAGTTGCGGGCCACCAGCCGGTAGCCCGCCGCCGCCAGGAAGATCGCGGCGCAGTCCTCGCCCTGCCTGCCCAGTTCGTCTTTGCGTGCCACGAGCACCTCCGCCGCCAGCCTGCCGGGCAGGCGTGGCAGACGCCGGTGCGGCTCGGAAGCTGTGTGCTGCGCGGCGCGCCTGCCGTTGGGGAGGAACGGGCCAGCGAGCCGACGGCATCCGGCGGTTACAGGCCGAGGGTGGCCAGCGCGGCGTCCATCCGGTTGGCGATCGCCTGATAGCCCTCGTCGTTGGGGTGGAGGCCGTCGACGGCCATCCACTCCGGGTGCCCGTCGAGCCAGTGCGACGCGCCGGGGATGTAGTCGGCGCCGATCCCGGCCGCCGCAGCCTGGACCCAGCCGTTGATCCGGTCCACCGATTCCGGTCGCTCCTCGGTGTACCAGAACGGCTCCACGATGATGAAGAGGGCCTCCGGCAGGGCTGCCTTCAGCTTCGTGAAGTCGCGGGTGATCGCGGCCTTGATCTCGTCGGCGCGGGCGGGCATCGAGAAGTTGTCGTTGAGGCCCATGGTGCTGATCACGATGTCGGGGTGGTCGGCGATCACCTGGTCGACCAGGTCCGCCCCGCCCATCGCGCCCCGGTTGTTCACGAAGCCGAGGCCGTTCCGACTCGGGTTGAACTCGGTCCAGCCGCGCTCGGCCGAGATGATGCTCGACCACCGCTTGTCCGGCGCCGACGCCATGGTGCCGCGGGTGTACGAGTCCCCGTAGAAGGCGACGACGGTCTCGCCCGCGCGCGTTCCGTCCACCGGGCCGGAACCGGTTTCCCCGGCGCCGCGACTCATGAGCACCGCGACGACGGCGATGGCGCTGGTGATGGCGACCACAGAAAGAAGCCCGGACACAATCCGGAAGGTGGTTCGTCGTCGTGTGCTCATGACACCCGTTCGGAGCGGCACCCCGTGCGGCTTGGTCGCGTAGGTGCGGCCCGCGTCATCAACGCACGAGCCGGGGCACCGAGCCACCGGATGCCGCGTCCCCGGCCGCCGCGAACGCGGCATCCGTCTCGCGGAGCACCCGCAGCACGTTGGCCCCGGCCAGTGCGGCCAGGTCGGCGGCAGGCCAGCCGCGCCGGGCCAGCTCGGCCAGCAGCGCGGGGTAGCCGTCGACGCCCTCGAGGCCGACGGGGAACTCGTCGGTGCCGTCGTAGTCGCCGCCGAGGCCGATGTGACGGATGCCGGCGACGTCACGGGCGTGCTCGACGTGGTCGGCGACATCCGTCAGCGTCACCGTCGGGCCCGGCCCGGCCTGACCGCCCTCGAACCACGTGGAGTAGTCCGCGGACAGGAATTGCGGCACGAAGGTGAGCATCAGCACCCCGCCGTTGACCGCGAGGCGGCGCAGCACGTCGTCGGGCACGTTGCGCGGGTGGTCGCTGAGCGCGCGGCAGGAGCTGTGGCTGAAGATGACGGGCGAGTCGGACGCGTCCAGCGCCGCGTGCGCCGTGGCCGGGGAGACATGGGAGAGGTCGACCAGCATGCCAAGCCGGTTCAGCTCCCGGATGTACTCGACGCCGCGCGCGCTGAGGCCGCCGTGCACGGGATCGTCGGTGCCCGAATCGGCCCACTCGGTGTTGTGCACGTGGGTGAGGGTGAGGTAGCGAACGCCCAACCGGGCGAACATGCGCAGCACGGCCGGGGAATCGTTGAGGCAGTGGGCGCCCTCGGCGCCGAGGAGGGACGCGATGCGCCCGGCGGCGCGGGCGGCCTCCACGTCGGCCGCGCTGCGTGCGATGCCGAAGTCCGACGGATAACGGGCCGCGAGGCGGTAGACCCAGTCGATCTGCTCGAGTGTCCCCTGCACGGCGTCCGCGCCCAGGTGGTCGTCACTGACGTAGACCGACCAGAACTGTCCCCCGACCCGGCCTGCCCGCAGCCGCGCAATGTCGGTGTCGGTGGAGAGGCCGCGCTCGAGTCCTTCGACCGAGTAGTCCCGGTTCAACCGGCACTCCCAGGCCCAGTCGTTGTGACCGTCGATCAGCGGCGCCAACTGGATGGCCTGATCCACGACCGTGGCGACGTCGTCGGGCCGAAGGGACGGGTCACTGGTGGCGTGCGCGCTCATGCCTCCACGCTAGCCAGCGGGGATCGGAACTCGCCTACGATTGGAACGGCCCGGAGCCTCACCCACGCTCCCGTCGGCATCCGTCACCCGGCTCTGCGCCGGCTTGCGCGGCCCGGTCCGCCAGCACCAGTTAGGACGCACTCTCATGATGGGTGGACACCATGCCATGACCGGCGCCGCCGCCTGGATCGCCGTCACGGCGACCGCCGGGCACGGTCTCGGCCTCTTCCCGGTCACGCCGGTCGGCACGATCGCCGGTGCGCTGCTCTGCGCCGGGGCTGCCCTGCTGGCCGACGCGGACCACAATGCGGCCACGATCTCCCAGTCGGTGCCGGTGCTGGGCCGGCTCGTCACCACGGGGATCTCCCGCGCCTCCGGCGGTCACCGGCACGGCCTGCACAGCCTGCTGGCTCTGGTCTGCGCCTGGCTGCTCGCCAGCAGCATCGGCTTCGTGCTCTGGCAGCCGCCCGGCGCGGGCCAGCCCGTGAGCATCGGCCCGGCCCTGATGAGTGCCGCTGCGATCGCCTTCGCGGCGAAGGCCCTGGGCCTGGCCCGCGACTCGTGGTGGCTGGCCTGGTTGATCGGGTTCGCCGTGGCGGCGTTCATCGCCCTCTTCGCCCCGGAGCAGCAGTCCTGGTTCGTCGTGTGCTTCACCCTCGGTTACGGCGTGCACCTGCTCGGCGACCTGCTCACCACGGGCGGCATGCCGATTTTCTGGCCGTGGATCCCGAAACCGCCGAGATGGTGGCGCCGGGTGCCGCTGCTCGAGAGCCTCTGGTCGTCGGGCGGCTACCTGGCCCTGCCCCTGCTCGGCAATGCGGGGTCGCTGCGGGAGTGGCTCCTGCTCATCCCCGTCACCCTTTACGCCGGTTACGGCGTCGCGTTCGCCCTGCTCGAACTGGCCGGGGTCAACCTGCAATCGGTGCTGCTCGCGATCGCCGCCGCACTGCCCCTCTGACTCGCTGCTCCGCGCCCCGCTGCCCCGCCGACCCCGCCCTACCCACCCCGCCGCGAACGAATTCGACGGAAGTTTTGGCCGTATCGGGCCCAAACGGGCCCGAAACGGCCCGAAACCGGCCTCTTGCAAATTAATCTCCGTCGAATTGGTTCGACGCCGGGCGAGGCGCCGCCGCCTCCTAGGCTGGAGTTATGGGAATGCGCAACCGGCTGGTGGATCTGCAAATGAAGACGATGAGCGCGCTGCACCTGGCGGTGCTGCGGGCCACCGGCGGGCGGGTTCTCTCCTCGATCGGATCGATGCCCGCGGTCGAACTGCACACGATCGGCCGTTCGAGCGGCAAACGCCGCACGACCATGCTCACGGCCCCCGTGCACGGGCACCAGCGGTTCGTGCTGATCGCATCCAAGGGCGGCGACGACCGGCATCCGCAGTGGTACCTCAACCTCGTCGCGAACCCGGACGTGGAGTTGACGGTGCACGGCAGCACCCTGAAGTTGCGCGCGCGCACCGCCACGACCGAGGAGAAAGCGGAGCTGTGGCCGCAGATCGTCGCCGCCTACCGCGGTTACGACGGCTACCAGCAGAAGACGTCGCGGGACATCCCGGTCGTCATCTGCGAGCCCCGGTCGCGCTGACCGGGACTCGCGCACTCACAACGCGACTCAGAACGCGGCGACCGGTTCCGCGTTGCGCACCTTCGGGAAGACGGGCGGGTGGACCCCGGCCATCTCCTCCAACACCCGGATGACCTGGCAGCTGTAGCCGAACTCGTTGTCGTACCAGACGTAGAGCACGGCCTTGTTGTCCGTGCAGATGGTCGCGAGGCCGTCGACGATCCCGGCGCGCCGCGACCCGAGGAAGTCGCTGGACACGACCTCGGGCGAGTCGATGTAGTCGATCTGCTTGTGCAGTTCCGAGTGCAGCGACATGGTGCGCAGGTAGGTGTTGAGCTCGTCCCGGGTGGTGCCGTTCGCCAGGGTGAGGTTGAGGATCGCCATCGACACGTCCGGCGTGGGAACACGGATGGCGTTGCCGGTGAGCTTGCCGGCCAGCTCCGGCAGGGCCTTGGCGACAGCCTTCGCCGCACCGGTCTCGGTCAGCACCATGTTCAGGGCGGCGCTGCGCCCGCGGCGGTCCCCGGAGTGGAAGTTGTCGATCAGGTTCTGGTCGTTCGTGAACGAGTGCACCGTTTCGACGTGGCCGTCCACGATGCCGAAGCGGTCGTTCACGGCCTTGAGCACCGGCGTGATCGCGTTGGTGGTGCAGGATGCCGCGGTGACGATGGTGTCGCTCAGGTCGATGTCGGCGTGGTTGATGCCGTGCACGATGTTCTTCAGCGCACCCTTCCCCGGCGCGGTGAGCAGCACCCGGGACACGCCCGGGCAGGCCAGGTGCTGGGACAGCCCCTCGGCGTCGCGCCAGCGGCCCGTGTTGTCGACCACGATGGCGTCGTGGATGCCGAACTTCGTGTAGTCGACGGAGGCCGGGTCGGAGGAGTAGATCACCTGGATGAGCGTGCCGTTGGCCAGGATCGTGTTGTTGACCGTGTCGACGGTGATGGTGCCCTCGAAGGGACCGTGCACCGAGTCGCGGCGCAGCAGGCTGGCCCGCTTGATCAGGTCGTTCTCCGAGCCGCGACGCACCACGACGGCGCGCAGGCGCAGTCCCTGGCCGCCGCCGGCGTGCGAGATCAGGATGCGGGCGAGCAGGCGCCCGATCCGGCCGAAGCCGTAGAGCACGACATCCGTGCCGGTCTGCTCGTCGATGCCCTGACGCTCCACGACGTCCGCGAGCTGTTCGCGGAGGAAGCCGTCGAGGCTCTGCCCCGCGCCCTCCAGCTTGTAGGCCATGGCGAGGCGGGCCACGTCGATGGAGGCGGCCCCGAGCCGCAGGGTGCTCAGCGCCTGCAGCAGCGGCAGGGTCTCCCCGAGGGGCAGCTCGGCGTCGTCGATGTGGCGGGCGAAACGGTGCGCCTTCAGCAGCCCGACCACGGACTGGTTGACCAGCCCGCGCCCGTGCACGCTCGTCACGACGTTGTTTTCGCGGTACAGCCGGCCGATCAGCGGGATCATCGCCTCAGCGAGGGCCTCCCGGTCGATCCACGTGGCGCGTGCGAGGTCCGATTCCTGAAGCAAAAGAAATACCCTTCTCTCTCGACCGCATCGTTGCGCCGAGTTGTGCAGGCTGGTGCAGCCTGAGCCCCCATCCGGCCGACGGTGGCCTGACGGAGGAGAATCCCCCACGGTAGAACTCACGAACTCGGACCGCTCACGCGGTCCGGCTGAGCGGTGTCACTCGTCGAGCGCGAGCTCCTTGGGCAGCTCGAACTCCTTGGATGCGAGCTCTTCCACGTTGACGTCCTTGAACGTGAGCACCCGAACCGACTTCACGAACCGGTCAGACCGGTACACGTCCCACACCCAGACGTCTTTCATCGTCAGTTCGAAGTAGAAGTCGTGCTCCGTGTCCCGGCGAACCAACTCCACCTCGTTCGCGAGATAGAAGCGTCGCTCGGTCTCGACCACGTATTGGAACTGCCCAACGACGTCTCGATACTCTCGGTACAGGGCCAACTCGACCTCGCGGTCGTAGTCCTCGAACTCTTCTTCTTCCATGGTGACTCAATCTTACGCTGTGATTTTGAGCCAGGATCTGCGGTGCAGCACGGTCGGGCCGAGCAGCGCGATCGCGCCCATGTGGGCGGCACTGCCGTAACCCTTGTTCCCGGCCCACTCATAACCGGGGGTAACGGCATCCGCTTCGATCATGAGAGCGTCCCGGTGCACCTTGGCGATCACGGATGCCGCCGCCACCGACGCGCAGTCCTGGTCGGCCCGGATGCGCGTGACGACGTTGAGCGGGGTGACCAGTGCCTTGTTCAGCCAGTCGTCGTTGCCGTCCAGGAGCACGACGCCGCCGGTGATGTCGACCCCGGCCGCGTGGAGCCGCGAGAGGGCCCTCTTGCCGGCGAGGCCGAGGGCGGCGATGATGCCCAGCTCGTCGACCTCCTGCGCCGAGGCGAGCCCGACGGCCGAGTGCAGGGCCCAGGCGACGGCCAGCGGGGCGAGGAGCTCGCGCCGCGGCTGGCTGAGCATCTTGGAGTCGCGTAAGCCGGCCGGGAACGGCGTGGCGGAGGCGTCGACGACGGCGACGCCGACGCCGACGGGGCCGGCCAGGGCGCCGCGGCCCACCTCGTCACAGCCGATCACGCAGGTCGCTCCGGCTGCCAGCAGGGCCAGCTCGACATCCAGGGTCGGATCCATGACAGCCACCTAGTCGGTCCCCGAGGGGATTCCTCGGAAAACCTCCGGGTAGTCGTCGAGCCAGGACCAACGGGCCAGCGGCCAGCTGATCACGAGGGCGCGGCCGACGACGTTGTCCTCGGGCACGTACCCCTTGCCCGGAGTGTCGCCGTTGTAGCGGGAGTCCTTGGAGTTGTACCGGTTGTCGCCCATCACCCAGAGCGAACCGTCCGGCACCACGATGTCAAAGTCGTCCTTGGACACCCGGGTCTCCCCGACCGGCAGCGTCACGTACGGTTCGTCGAGGGGGACGTCGTTGACGCTCATCTGTCCGAGGGCGTTGCAGCAGACGACGTGGTCGCCCGGCAGCCCGATGACGCGCTTGATCAGGTGGTCGTTGCTGTCCGGCGCGGACAGGCCCACGACGGAGAGGACCCACTCCGCCCCGGCGACGATGGGATTCTGCTCGATCGGCGCCTGCGGCAGGAGCCAGCCGCCCGGATCCCGGAAGACGACGACGTCGCCACGCTCGATCGGCATCAGTTTCGGCTCGAGCTGGTTGACGATGATGCGGTCGTTGACCAGCAACGTGGTCTCCATCGACCCGGAGGGGATGTAGAAGGACCGGATCAGGAACGTCTTGATCAGGAACGAGATGAGCAGGGCCACCACGAAGATGACCAGGAGGTCACGAAAAAAGAGTGCAACGCCGCGCTTCGTGCGCTTCGTTTCTGAATCCAGGCGATGAGACCGCGTGGGCAGAGAATTGTCCGTCATTAAACCACCTGAGCTCCTGACCCAGTGTACGGGTGAGGAGCTCAGGGTCAATCCAGCAGCAGCTGCGAGTCGGTCGTAACCGTTAGTCGCGCTTCTCTTTGATCTTGGCCTTCTTGCCACGCAGGTCGCGCAGGTAGTACAGCTTCGCGCGACGCACGTCACCACGGGTGACGACCTCGATGTGGTCGATCACCGGGGAGTGCACCGGGAAGGTACGCTCGACGCCGACCTGGAAGCTGACCTTGCGAACGCAGAACGTTTCGCGCACGCCTTCGCCGGAGCGGCCGATGACGACTCCCTGGAAGACCTGCACACGAGAGCGGGCGCCCTCAACGATGTTGACGTGGACCTTGACGGTATCGCCGGCGCGGAACGCCGGGATGTCCTTGCGGAGGGATGGTGCATCCACCTGGTCGAGAATATGCATATTGGTTCGCTCTCTGTATCCGCCACAGGACGACTACGGCTTATGCGGGCCCGCACGCGAACGTGTTCGGGTCAGCAAATGAATGAGTGTGTTTCGTGCCGATACGTTGCAGCTCCCCTGTGGCAGAGGCTTGCCACGGCACAAGCATTGAGTATGTCACGAAACCGCGGACTCCCACAAAGAAGAGGCCGAGCCGGCGGTCAGGATTCCGGCGGCTTCTCCCGCACGATGATCACGGGCGGCAACTCGGTGGGCGGCAGATCGCCGGGGACGAGGCCCCCACGCGCCGTCTCGTCGACGAGGATCATCATGGCCTGCACGCTCTTGCGGGCAGCGGCGACGAGCTCCCAGATGGCGAACCAGAAAACGCCGATTCCGACCAGGATGACCAGCGCGGCCAGCCCCGGAGCCCAGGTGTAGGAGAACCCCATGGCCACGATCAGGCCGTGCCAGAGGGTGAGGAATCCGACATCCGCCCAGGACACGGCGCGGGTCGTGCGCACCTCTTTGCGGGCGTAGAAGAGCAGGCTCACGGCCAGCAGGCCGAGCCCGATGAAGAGGCCGCTGAAGAAGCTGCCGACGACGTCCCAGCCGCCGGTCCCGTAGATCGAAGCACCGATCATCAGCCACGCCGGTAGCGCGAGCACGGCGATGAACTGCCAGTAGAAGAAGACCCTGCGTACGAACACGCAATCAGACTACCCGGGCGGTTCGGGCGTGTGCCCTCAGTTCGCTGGAGGCAGAAGGTCAGGGCGCACTCGGGCCGTACGTTCCAGCTGCTGCTCGCGTCGCCACGCGGCGATGGCGCCGTGGTTGCCGCTGAGCAGCACGGGCGGCACCTCGAGTTCCCGCCAGGCGGCCGGCTTGGTGTAGCTCGGGTACTCGAGCAGGCCGTCCTCGTGGGACTCTTCGACGAGGCTCTCCGGGTTGCCGACCACCCCGGGGATGAGACGCCCGACCGCCTCGATCATGGCCATGACGGCCACCTCTCCCCCGTTGAGCACGTAGTCGCCGAGGCTGACCAGCCGCACCCGGCCCGTGCGGGCGAAGTGGTCGAAGACTCGCTGGTCGATGCCCTCGTAACGGCCGCAGCCGAAGATCAGGTTGCGCTCCTGGGCCAATTCCCGGGCCATCGCCTGGGTGAAGAGCTCACCGGCCGGTGACGGGAAAATCAGCACCGGCCCGTCGTCGGCCACGTCGCCGAGGATCTCGTCGATGGCCTCGCCCCACGGCTCCGGCTTCATCACCATTCCGGCACCACCGCCGTACGGAGTGTCGTCGACGGTTCGGTGCCGGTCGTGGGTGTGGTCCCGCAGGTTGTGCACGCGCAGGTCGATCAGGCCGGACTGCCGGGCCTTGCCGACCAGGGAGACGTCGAGGACGGAGAAGAACTCCGGGAAGATCGTGATGATGTCGATGCGCACGGGAGAAGTCTACGAGCGAACGAGTACGGGTGAAGCGGATGCGGCGTCCAGGGTCACGGCCCGGTTCCCCCGTGTGCGATGGGAGAAGTAGACCGGCAGCGCGGTGAAGGCGATGGCGCCGAGGAGGTTGCCGAGGAGCACGGGGGCCTGGTTCCAGAGCCACCACTCGCCCATGCTGATGTCGGCGCCGAGCATCATTCCGGCGGGGATCACGAACATGTTGACGATCGCGTGCTCGAGGCCGAGGCTGAAGAAGATCGTGACCGGGAGCCACATCGCCAGGATCTTCCCGCCGGTCGACTTCGAGGTGTAGAACATGATCGTTCCAATGGCCACCATCCAGTTACAGAGCATCGCCTTGACGATGGCGACGAGGATGCCGCCGGCACCGGCGGCCTGGTAGGGCAGCACCTTGTGCTCGGCCAGGTGGATGATCGCCTGCACCATGGGGTCGCTCGAGTCGGTGCCGGCGTAGGTGATCGCGAACGTGTACAGGGCTGCGTACAGTCCGGCCCCGAGGAGGTGCGCGAGGATGACGACTACGAAGTTCTTGACGCACTTCCGGATGGTCGTCCGGCCTTCCAGGACGGCGAGCGGAATAAGGGCGAAGCTTCCCGTGACGAGTTCCAGGCCGAGCAGCAGAATAATGGCGAAGCCGACGGGGAAGAGGACCGCCCCCACGATCGGGAGCCCGGTCTGGGCCGCCGCGGTGAGGGCCACGGTCGTCGCCGCACCGAGGATGGCACCCGAAAGGGTGCCGCGCACGAACATCTGCTTAGTGGTCAGGTTCGATTTATGTTCACCCGAGTGGATGATGTCATCGATGAGTTGGTCGGGTTTGACGTACGACATGCGCGGTTACTCCTAGAACGGATCTGCCGCGTCGTAACGAGCCGGGAAGTCGGACGGGCGCGGCGCGCCTCTCCCCTGGGGGTGGACGGGTCGCGTCTATGCGCCGTCGGTGTCGGTGGGTGCGGGCACGTCGGAGGGCTTCTCGGCCGCTTCCTCGTCCGCTGCGGGGGCCTCGTCGGCCGCGAGGGCCTCGTCGGATTCCTCGGGTTCCTCGGGGAGTTCCTCGAGAAGGCCGGGGGGCGGGGTGATCGTGACGATGCCCCGCTTGATGTCCACGGAGGGCACGATGGCCTTCACGAACGGGATCATCACGTCGCCGGCCGGGGTCTTCACGATCAGGAGGTCCTGGGCGGGAAGGTGCTCGAGCCGGGAGATGGTGCCGATCTGCACGTCGTCGCGCACGACGGCCAGGCCGATCAGCTGGTGGTCGTACCAGGCGTCTTCTTCGTCGGACTGCTCCGCGTCATCCTGGTCGATCCAGAGGATGGCCTTCGCCAGGGCCTCGGCCGCTTCGCGGTCGGGCACGTCCTTGAAGAAACCGACGGCGTGCTGGTTGTACCAGCGCAGTTCGACGAGTTCGATCTTTTTGCCGTGCCAGGGCGAACCCGTGGGCACCTGCAGGGTGAACACGGCGCCCGGGACGAAACGACGTCCCGGGTCATCCGTGAACAGCTCGAGCTTGATCGCGCCTTTGAGGCCGTGCGCCTTGGTCAGGCGCCCCACCCTCAACTGGCTGCGCGGAGTCGTGCTGTCGTTCACCGAACTCATATCCAACTACTCATTTACTAGTTCAGAAATCGGTGTCGACGACGTCAACGCGTACGCGCTTGCCGTCGGCCAGCGCGGCCACGAGGGTGCGCAGTGCCTTGGCGGTGCGCCCGGAGCGACCGATCACGCGACCGAGGTCTTCGGGGTTCACACGAACCTCGAGAACCTCGCCGCGAGGGGAAGTCTGGGCTGCAACGTGCACGTCGTCCGGGTGATCAACGATTCCCTTGACGAGGTGCTCAAGCGCGGGAGCAAGCAAAATTACGCCTTGTCCTCTTCGGTTGCCTCGGCGGCAGCTTCGGATTCCTTGGGCGCTTCTTCCTTGACGACGGGCTTGTCAGCCTTCGGCTTCAGAACCGGCTTCTTCTTCTCGTCGGCGACGAAGGGAACCTTCGGCTCCTTGAACTTCACGGTGCTGACGGCGTTCTTGTCGCCCTTGAAGATGCCCCAGTCGCCGGTCAGCTTGAGGAGAGCCTCAACCTGCTCGGTCGGCTGTGCGCCAACGCTCAGCCAGTACTGCGCACGCTCGGACTTGACCTCGATGACGGAGGGCTCCTGCGTGGGGTGATAGATGCCGATCTCTTCGATGACGCGACCGTCGCGCTTGGTGCGCGAGTCGGCGACAACGATGCGGTAGTACGGTGCACGGATCTTGCCCATGCGCTTCAAACGAATTTTGACAGCCACAATTCTCCTGTGTATTTGATTTTTGGCGAACTGACGGCCGTGAGCGTGGGGGCACACTCGGCACAAGCTCAAATAAGGTTTCTTCCTGCGCCTGAGTAGAGGGTCGGACGCAAGAGAACTCGACTAACCATTCTGTCAGACATCACCCTCTTTGTGATAATCGGATGCCGATGCCACCGGCCCCGAGCCCCGCCCGTGGCACCGACGCGCGAATAGCTGTCAGGATTGGGTCTGAACACACCCGTTCGGGTGCGCCAGACCGGGAGGACCGGACGTGGGAATCGAATTTGCCCGCTCATCGCGGTCGACCATCGGCATCGAGTGGGAGCTCGCGCTCGTCGACCGGGAGTCGGGAGACCTGGTCTGCCTGGCCGACGAGGTGCTCGCCGCGCTGCGTGGGACCGACGGCGCGCCGCACCTGCACATCACCGGCGAGTTGCTGCTCAACACGGTCGAGCTGGTGTCCGGGGTGCACCACACGGTGGGCGGCGCGGTCGCGGACGTGGCGGCGCAGGTCGAGGAGGTGCGGGCGATCACGGATCCACGGGGCGTCGACCTGATCTGCAGCGGATCGCATCCGTTCGGCCAGTGGTTCGACCAGGAGGTCACCGACAAGGCCCGCTACCACCGCCTGATCGAGCGCACCCAGTGGTGGGGCCGCAACATGATGATCTGGGGCATCCACGTGCACGTAGGGATCGAGGACAAGGCCAAGGTCATCCCCATCCTGAACGGCCTCCTCGGCTACCTGCCGCACCTGCAGGCCCTGTCCGCGTCGAGCCCGTACTGGGCCGGGGTGAACACCGGCTACGCCTCCAACCGGGCGCTGATGTTCCAGCAGCTGCCCACCGCCGGCCTGCCCTGGATCCTGGAGGACTGGGAGGCCTGGGAACACTATGTGGAGGACATGACCGCCACCGGCGTGATCGAGGACGTGACCGAGGTGCGCTGGGACATCCGCCCGTCGCCGCGCTGGGGAACGATCGAGGTGCGCGCCTGCGACGGCGTGTCCACGACCGAGGAGCTCGGGGCCATAGCCGCGTTCATCCAGTGCCTGGTCGAGTGGATGTCCACCCGGCTCGACGACGGCGAGGAGGTGCCGTCGATGCAGCCCTGGTTCGTGCGCGAGAACAAGTGGCGGGCAGCCCGCTACGGACTGGACGCCCAGATCATCATGGATGCCGCCGGGCAGGAATGCCCGGTCGTCGACGACGTGCACCGGCTGATCGGCGCCCTCTCCCCCGTCGCCGAGCGCCTGGGCTGCCTGGACGAGCTGCTGGGGCTGGGCCGGATCATCTCCGGGGGCGCGAGTTACCAGCGCCAGCTCCGGATCGCCGACGACAACGACGGCGACCTGCCAGCCGTCGTCAAGGCGCTCAGCCGGGAACTGCGCACCGGCCTGTCCGGCGATCGCTGACCCGTCTCGCGGTACCCCGCCAGCGCAGACCCGCTGCTTCACCGTGCGCACAGGCATCGCGGCCGCGATCCGGCCCGGACCTCGCCGAGACCTCGCCGAACCGTGAGTTGCGACCCTTTCCGGGCGAGAAAGAGGGGCGGAACTCACGGCTCGGCGGATGTCTGAAGCGCGTTTTTGCATTCGCGCCAGGCTAGCCAGTCGGTTACGGGTCGCGGTCCCGGGCCTGGGCCTGGCCGTCTGACCGCCTTTGGCACGACTATTCCGCTGAACCCGTGACTCGCGGATGCCCGCGGGCTGCGGTTCGGGTTTTCGTGGCGCGGGCGCGGCCGGCACCGCTGGCCCGCTGTGCGAGGTGGTCCTGACCCGGCACCCAACCCCGGGCCGCGTCATGGCAGACCGGTGCCATCACCTCGGGTTTGCCCCGCACCATGCGGATCAGCCACCCCGACGTCTCGATGCTGTGGTCGTTGCTCGTGGCACTCAATGGCTGGCGACGCGTCGAATGCGCGGGCCCGGAACGGCGCCGAGCCGTGAGTTGCGACCCTCCGCAGACGAAAAAGAGGGTCTAAACTCACGGCTCGGCGGAAGGGCTGTTACGCGTTTTTGCTGTCGCGCCAGGCCAGCCAGTCGGTGAGCGGGGCCAGGTCGTAGCGGGGGCCGGAGAGCCCGAGGGTGAACAGGCGCGCGCCGAGGTCGTAGAGCTGGTCGGCCTCCTCGACCGTGCGGGCGCGCAGCTCGGTGGAGATCTCGATCTCGGCCAGGTCGCGGCCGACCGTGTCGCACCAGCCCGCCAGCACCCCGAGCTTGTGCTCGAGCACCGCGGGGGTGGAGAACGAGTGCCAGATGTCGGCGTGCCTGGCCACGATCCGCAGGGTCTTCTTTTCCCCGCCGCCGCCGATCAGCACCGGGATGTCGCGCACGGGCGGCGGGTTGAGTTTCGCCCAACGGGCCTCGATCCGCGGCAGGTCCGCTTCGAGGGCGTCCAGGCGGCCGCCGACGGTGCCGAACTCGAAGCCGTACTCGTCATAGTCGCGCTCGAACCAGCCGGAGCCGGTGCCGAAGATGAACCGGCCGCCGCTGATGTGGTCGATGGTGCGCGCCATGTCGGCCTGGAGGTCGGGGTTGCGGTAGCTGTTGCAATTGACCAGGGCGCCCAGTTCGATCGTGCTGGTCTGCTCGGCCCAGGCCGCGAGGATGGTTTAGGATTCGAAGTGCAGGCCGTCTTTGTCGCCGGAGAGCGGGAAGAAGTGGTCCCAGTTGAAGGCCACGTCCGTGCCCAGGGCCTCGACCTCGGCCACCGTCTCCCGGATCTTCGCGTAGGTGGCGTGCTGGGGCGCGATTTGCGCGCCGATGCGCACCCGGCCGGCCGTGGACGAGGGCAGGGGGGACGGCGTGGAGGAGGTCATGGGCTCATCCTAAACCGGCCACCGGGGCGCCCGGCGGCGCTGCCGAAGGTGTCACCGGCGGCGCTGCCGTGGGCGCTACCGGCCGAGCATCTTCTGCAAAGCGGCCATCTCGTCTTCGGTGGGGCCGCCGGCCTTCTTCGAGCCCCCGCTCGCGCCGGCACCGAGGCCGAAGCCCGTGCCGCCGCTCACGCCGGCGCCGAGGGCCGGCTTCTCGCCGGACGCGATCGCCAGGTTCTCCGCCGCGCGTTTGGCCGGGTTGCCCGACTTGGACCCCTTCTTCTTGGGCTGCGGTTTGCCGCGCCCGCCGCCGCCGCCCATTCCACCGGGGACCGGCCCCATGCCGGGGATGTTGGGCATGCCGCCCTTGGCGACCGTCTTCATCATCTTCGAGGCCTGCTCGAATCGCTGCACGAGCTGGTTCACCTCGGTCACGGTCGAGCCGGCACCGCGGGCGATGCGCAGCCGGCGGGAGCCGTTGAGCAGTTTCGGGGTGGTGCGCTCGGCCTTGGTCATCGACTGGATGATGGCCTCGGTGCGCACGATCTCGCGCTCGTCGAAGTTGTCGAGCTGCGCCTTCATGGCGCCGGCGCCGGGGAGCATGCTCATCATCTTCTTGATCGAGCCCATGTTGCGCAGCTGCTGCATCTGGCCGAGGAAGTCGTCCAGCGTGAAGCTGTCGGTGGAGAACTTCTCCGCCATCTTGCGCGCTTCGTCTTCGTCGAACGCGCCCTGCGCCTGCTCGATCAGGGTGAGGATGTCACCGAGGTCCAGGATGCGGGACGCCATCCGGTCGGGGTGGAACGGCTCGAAGTCGTCGAGGCTCTCACCGGTCGACGCGAACATGATCGGCCGGCCCGTGATCGAGGCCACGGACAGGGCCGCACCACCGCGCGCGTCGCCGTCGAGCTTGGAGAGTACGACGCCGGTGAAGTCGACGCCGTCCTGGAAGGCCCTGGCGGTGGCCACGGCGTCCTGGCCGATCATGGCGTCGATGACGAAGAGGACCTCGTCCGGGTCGATGGCCTTACGGATGTCCGCGGCCTGCTTCATCATCTCGGCGTCGACGCCGAGGCGTCCGGCGGTGTCGACGATGACCACGTCGTGCATCTTCTGCTGGGCGTACTTCACGCCGTCGCGGGCGACCGTGACCGGGTTCCCGACGCCGTTGCCCGGCTGCGGCGCGTACACGGGCACGCCGGCCTGGGCCCCGACGACCTCGAGCTGCGTGACGGCGTTGGGGCGCTGCAGGTCGGCGGCGACGAGGATCGGGGTGTGGCCGTCTTTGGCGAGCCACTTCGCGAGCTTGCCGGCGAGCGTGGTCTTGCCGGCACCCTGGAGACCCGCGAGCATGATGATGGTCGGCGGCTTCTTGGCGAACTCGAGCCGGCGCTGCTGCCCGCCGAGGATCTCGACGAGTTCCTCGTTGACGATCTTCACGACCTGCTGGGCCGGGTTCAGCGCCTTGCTGACCTCGTCCCCGAGGGCGCGCTCACGCACCTTGCCGGTGAAGTCCTTGACGACCTCGAGGGCGACGTCGGCGTCGAGGAGGGCGCGCCGGATCTCGCGGACGGTGCCGTCGACATCCGCCGCACTGAGCTTGCCCTTGGTGCGGAGATTCTTGAACGTCTCGGCCAGGCGATCTGAGAGGTTTCCAAAAGTAGCCATTATGCGTTTAGTTTAACCGGTCCGCAGGCCTGTCGCGTGCCGAGGTCGCGTTTGCCCTACTGCTCGACCGCGATGAGCACGGGGTCGCCGTGCACGTCGATCGTGACCACGAGCAGCGCGTCGGTCTCATCCGGGCTGATCGAATACTCGAGCACGGCGAAGTGCTCCTCGCTGCGGTGGTGGTGGGGGTGGAAGCCCACCCGCTGCAGCTGGATGGAGCGCAGGAAGTCGATCTGCTTGTCACCGGAATCCCAGATCAGGGCGTCCTCGAGGGCCTCGGGATCCATCTCCTCCAGTTCGGATTCGATGTAGGCGCTGGTCACCGAGGCCTCCTTGCTGAGGTCGGCCACGAGCGACTCGCGGGCCTCGGAGTCGAGGTCCTCGAGCGCGTTCACCATGGCCGCGGCGATGTCGAGCGCCTCCGCCGAGACCGAGGCCTCGTCCGGCGAGCTGAGGTCGATCTGCACGTCCTCGTCGCCCAATTCGGCGAAGTCCGACCAGTACACCTCACCCTCGTCGTCGCTGCCGAGAATGCCGAAGAAATCGTGTTCGATGGTCATGACTGTCCTATCCGACGAGCTTTTGCGCGAATACGTGAGGCGTGAAACCGGTGAGGTCGTTGATGCCCTCGCCCTGACCCACGAGTTTGATGGGGATGCCGGTCTTCTCCTGAACGGCCAGGACGAATCCGCCCTTCGCGGAGCCGTCGAGCTTGGTGAGCACGAGGCCGGTCACGCCGGCGTGCTCGATGAAGGCCTCGGCCTGAGTGAGCCCGTTCTGGCCCGTCGTCGCGTCGAGCACGAGCAGGACCTCCGCGATGGGAGTCTGCTTCTCGACCACCTTGCGAATCTTGGTCAGTTCGTCCATCAGGCCGCCCTTGGTCTGCAACCGGCCGGCGGTGTCGATGATCACGATCTCGGTGCCCGTTTCGAGGGCCCGCTGCACGGTCTGGAATGCGACGGATGCCGGGTCCTGGCCGTGCGCCTGCGGCCGCACGATCTCGGCGCCGGCCCGCTCGGCCCAGGTGGCCAGCTGCTCAACGGCCGCGGCGCGGAACGTGTCCGCCGCACCGATCAGCACGCTGCGGTCGTAGGTGCGGAGGAACTTCGCGAATTTGCCGATCGTGGTGGTCTTGCCGACGCCGTTCACCCCGACGACGAGCACGACGGCCGGCCGGGCGCTGAGGTTGAGGGTGGAATCGAGCTTGGAGAGTCGTTCCTCGAGGCCTTCGCGCAGCATCCGATGCAGGTCGGTCGGGTCGGTCGTGTTGTACCGGGCGACCTTGGCCCGCAGGTCGGCCACGATCTCCTCCGTGATGCTCGGACCGAAATCGGCCTGGATGAGCGCGTCTTCGAGGTCGTCCCACGTTTCATCGTCGATGAGCTTCTTCGCGAACATGCCGCGCAGTGCGCCGGAGAGAGACCAGGGGGTGCGTTCAGCCATACGCCTAGCCTACGGCGCGCCCGATGCCCCAGGGGTTGGTCTCCGGCGTGCCTCGGTCGATAATCGGTGGGCACGCACCGAGCCGCAGTCGGTTTCTTACGGAGAAAGGAACGCCAGTGCCACACACCAACGAGTTGGATCCCCACCTTCGCACCCTCGCCGCGGCACTGGACGGGCGGCTGGTCCTTCCGGGCGACGCCGACTAGGACCAGGCGAGGTCACCCTGGAACCGGGCCGTCGAACAACGTCCCGCCGCGGTCGCCATTCCCGCAGGCGCCGACGATGTGCGACTCATTATCGACGCCGCCCGTGCCGGTGGCTACGAAATCGCGGTGCAGCCGAACGGACACGGGGCGAACAGTGACCTGCGCAACTGCATCCTGGTGCGTACTTCCGCCTTTGACGAGGTGACCATCAAGGTCGAAGAGCGCTTCACCCGGATCGGCTCCGGCGCCAAATGGGGCGCCGTGCTCCCCCGCCTCGAGGGAACCGGCCTCATCGCCCTGGCCGGTACCAACCCGGACGTGACCTGCGCCGGGTACCTGCTCTCGGGCGGGCACTCCTGGTTCAGCCGGTGTAAGGGGCTCGCCGCCCACTCCATCCGCGCGGTCGAGCTTGTCGACGCGCACGGTCGGCAGCGACGCGTGGTCGCGGACAGCACTGCCGAGGGCGACGCCGAGCTGCTCTGGGGGCTGCGCGGCGCGGCCGGTCTGCTCGGCATCGTGACGGCCATCGAGATCGACCTCTACCCCGCCCCCGCGCTCTTCGGAGGCAAGATCGTGTTCCCGCTCGAGTCAGCGGGAGTCGTGTTCGAGCGGTTCGCCGCGATCATGGCGACGGCACCCGACGAGCTGACCATCTTCGCCGGGCTGATCAACATGCCCGATCTGGAGGTGGTGCCGGAGCTCATGCGCGGCCACGGTTTCGCGACCATGGATGTCGTCTTCGTCGGCGACGCCGACGCCGCCCGCACGCTGATCGCCCCGCTGCTGGCCACGGCGCCCGTCATCGCCGACATGACCGCACCGTTCGAAATCGGGCACCTCGGCGAGGTTTCGGCCGAACCAGGCGACCCTCTCCCGTTCCTCGACTGGACCGCGGCCATCAGCGAACTCGGCGACGACGGGTTCGGCCCGCTGATCGAGGCGTTCACCGCAACGACCCCCGCCGGCATCAGCATGCTCGAGCTGCGGCCGCTCGGGGGCGCGATTTCCGATCCGGCCCCGGATGCCACGGGCATCGTCGGGCATCTCGAATCGCAGTACCTCGTCTACGCGGGAGCGGTCCTGCTGGACCCGAGTCGCCGAATCGATCGGGGCAGTGTCTTCGGGCCCTTCGAGAACGCGGTCCGGGAGATCGCGGTCCGGGAGATCGCGGACCCCGCATTGTGCCGACGTTCCTCGTCCCCGGGCAGGACCTGTCCGCGGCGTTGCCGCCGGAGAGCCTCGCCCGGCTGGGGCGGATCAAGCTCGCCGTCGACCCGGACGGCCTGTTACGCAGCAACCGGCAGCTCCCGAGCTGAAACCAGTAGGCCCTGTCCGGCTGGGGAAGGACCGCGGCTAGGGAAGGACCGGGCCCACCGAGACCATCAGGCACAGCGCCAGGATGATCACCAGCGAGAAACGGAACATGCGGCGTGCCCACGGCGCGGGGTCGCCGGTGCGCAGGCCCACGATGCCGAGCCAGATCCAGTAGGCGCCGAGCACGCCCATCACGGTCGTGTACACGTACCCCACGTAGCCGAACACCGGCAGCAGCAGCGTCGACACGACGAAGGCGACCGTGTACACGAAGATCTGGATCGTGGTGTTGCGGATGCCCCGCACCACCGAGATGACCGGCACGCCGGCGCTGGCGTACTCGTCGTGGCGGTAGATGGCGATCGAGTAGAACTCCGGCATCTGCCAGAGGAAGACCGCCAGGAAGGCGAGGACCGCACCGATGTCGATGGCCCCGGAGACGGCGACGTAGCCGGCCAGGATCGGTGCGGCACCGGACACGCTGCCGACCAGGGTGCCGTGGATCGACAGGCGCTTGGACAGCATCCCGTAGAGCACGACGTAGACGAGGAAGCCGGCCAGGCCGACGACGACGACGAGCCAGTTCGTCCAGGCGGCGAGCATGCCCATGCCGAAGACGAAGAGCAGGATCGAGAAGATGACCGCGTTCCGCACCCCCACGCGCCCCGTGACGGTGGCCCGCTTCTTCGTGCGTTCCATCACCATGTCGATGTCGCGGTCGAGCACGTTGTTGAGCACGGTCGCGGAGGCGATCACGAGCGTGGTGCCGACGCAGAGCACCACGAACAGGAACAGGTCGACCTGGCCCCGGGCGGCGAGGAGGAAGCCGGCGGCGGCGGTGAGCGCATTGCCGTAGAGCACGCCGGGCTTGGTCAGCGAGTAGTAGCTGGTGAGCGTGTCGCGGAAGGACGTTCCGCTTCCGCGGGCGGCGAGGGCCCCATCGGTGCCGTCGACCCGGTCACGTGCTGAAAACGGGGCTCGCGCGGTCATACGGAAGGTGTTCCCATCGGGTAGGCGGTATACCTCAATCATAAGCGCCGGGGTCACAGGAGAAGGACGAACCGGCAGAATGGTGGGGTGACGATCCAACGCTCCCCCGCCCTCGTCGGCATCGCCCACGGCACCTCGTCCCCCGCGGGCCAGGCCGCGGTCGCCGGGTTGATGCGCGCGGTCGCCAAGGCGCATCCCGACCTGACCGTCACCCTCGGCTTCGTCGACGTGCAGCATCCGGACACGCCGGAAACCCTGGCCGCGCTGCCGGCCGGCCTGCCCGCCGTCGTGGTCCCGCTGCTGCTGTCGGCCGGGTACCACGTGCACGTGGACCTCACGGAGGCCGTCGACGCCGGTCCGAGCGTCAGGTGACGCTCGGACCGGCGCTCGGCCCCGACGACCGGCTGATCGCCCTGCTCCGGCACCGGCTCGAGGAAGCGGGCCTGGCGGAGGAGGACGTGGCGGAGGAGGACGTGGTGGTGCTCGCGGTCGCCGGCTCCAGCGACCCCCGCGCGGTCTCGGCCTGCCGGGTCGTCGCCGCGGGGCTCACCGCGGCATCCGGTCGGGAGGTCACCCTCGGTTTCCTCTCCGCCGCCACCCCGCGGCTGGCCTGCGCGGTCACGACGGCGCGGATCGAGAACCCGGGTCGCCGCATCGTCGTGAGCAGCTACCTGCTCGCGCCGGGATACTTCCAGGGGCTGGTCGAGCGGGCGGGGGCGGATGTCGTGACGCGCCCGCTCCTGGTGCCGAACGAGCCGGCCCCCGGGCTGCTCGTCGAGCTCGTGACCGGCCGCTACCGCAGCGCGCTCTGAGGCCGATCCGCCCCGGAAGGCGCCGGGCACCGTAGCCCCCGGCGACCTCGTCCGCGACTGTGTGACGCACCGCTACGGCGCGTGACCGGCCGTTACGGCTCCGGTGTCGCCCACCCCCCATCCTCGGTACGTTTTCTCCCACGCACCCGGCGCATCCGTTTTCGCCGCACGTCGCGTCCCAGAGGAGGAAACCATCGTGTCACCGAGCCAGACCGAGACGGCACAACCCGTGCGTCGCCCCCGCCCCGCCTCCCGGCCGAACGGCCAATGGAAGGTCGACGGCACGCCCCGTTACTTTCTTCGTAGCCCTTGATCGTGTAGTTATGTGAGGGTGTTGGCCTGTCAGGCCCGGCATGGTTCTTGCCCCCAGTCGCCCCTGATCCGGGGGGTGTTGTCACCGGGCCTGACTGGCATCAGGTGATCGCTGATAGGGGCTGGACCGGGACTCGTCCCAGGCCGTTCGTAACGTGGATGCCGAGACTTGATGCCGCGGTTCAGGCCGACTTGTGGAACCTGAGACGGAGGATTCATGATCGAGAACTACGACAGCGTCGACGTCTTCATCGGCGTGGACGTCGGCAAAGGAGAACACCACGCGGTCGCCCTCGACCGGGCCGGCAAACAACTCTTCGACAAGGCACTGCCCAATGACGAAGCGAAGCTCCGCGAGCTGATCGGGCAGCTGAAACGACACGGCCAGGTCTTGTTCGTCGTCGATCAGCCCGCGACCATCGGCGCCCTGCCGATCGCCGTCGCCCAGGCCGAAGACGTGCTCGTGGGCTACCTGCCGGGGCTGGCAATGAGGCGCATCGCGGACCTGCACGCGGGCGAAGCCAAGACCGACGCCCGCGATGCCGCGATCATCGCCCAAGCCGCGAGGAGCCTCCCGCACGCGCTGCGGTCACTGCAACTGGCCGATGAGCAGGTCACTGAGCTCTCGATGCTTTGCGGTTTCGACGACGATGTCGTCGGCCAGATCACGGCCACGAGCAACCGTATCCGGGGCCTGCTCACCCAGATCCACCCTGCGTTGGAGCGGGTCCTGGGCCCGCACCTGGACCATCCGGCGGTGCTGGATCTGCTGCAGCGCTACCCAACGCCAGCGGCGATGAAGGCCGCTGGCCCAACCCGACTCGGTAACCGGCTGCTGAAGTTGGCACCGCGAATGGGCCGGCGCCTCGCGGACGAGATTACCCAGGCGCTGGCCGAGCAGACCGTCGTGGTCACCGGCACGAACGCGACCAGCATCGTGCTCCCCAAGCTTGCCGAACAGCTCGCCGCGCTCCGCCGGCAACGGGACGAGATCGCCGTCGAAGTCGAGCGGCTCGTGGAGGCTCACCCTCTTCACCCCGTCCTGATCAGCATGCCCGGAGTCGGGATCGGGACCGCAGCCAGACTCCTCACCGAAGTCTCCGGCAAGGACTTCGCCTCCGCCGGCCACCTCGCCGCCTACGCTGGCCTGGCCCCCGTGACCAGGCGCTCCGGCAGCTCCATCCGCGGTGAACATCCCTCCCGGCGAGGCAACAAGATCCTCAAACGGGCGCTATTCCTCTCGGCCTTCGCCGCCCTCGCGACCCGGTCTCACGGGCCTACTACGACCGCAAGATCGCCCAAGGCAAGCGCCACAACCAAGCCCTCATCGCCCTCGCCCGACGACGCTGCGACGTCCTCTATGCCATGCTCCGCGACGGCACCCTCTATCAAACCGACCATCAACTCGCCGCTTGACAAAAACATAGGGGCACCCCCCCGACAAGCGCGGGGCCCGGGTCTACTGTGTTGGCATGGTGACGAGCACATGGCCGGAGGAGTCCGTGCGCACCGGGATCAACCGGTGCGTCGAGGCCTGTGTCGCGCTCGTGCAGGTGAGCGAGGACTGCGCCGCCGCCTGCCTCGCCCTCGAGGGCAACGGTGAGATCACCCACTGCTTCCTGGCCGACCTTGACTGCATCGAGGTGTGCTCCGCGACCAGCCGGCTGCTGTCCTGGCATGTGCACAGCGACGGAGCGACCGCGATCGCCATGCTGGAGACGTGCCGCGAGTCCTGCTCGGCCTCGGTCGAGGCCTGCGAGCGGATGGCGGAGCTGTACCCGTCGTGGCTCACCTGCACCATGGCCTGCCGGCGCGTCATGGACGCCTGCGGCACGCTGCTCGCCGCGCTCTAGCCCGGGAGGCGGTGTGACCCTGGCCGCGGTGTAGTCCGCGCCGCGGTGTAGCCCGCGCCGCGCCGCGGCCGTCGCCGGTCAGACGAGCTGCGCCTCGTCCTTCACCACGCGCTGACCGACGACGGCCGAGACCCCGTCCTGCCGCATCGAAACGCCGTAGAGGGCATCCGCGATCTCCATCGTGCGCTTCTGGTGGGTGATGATGATGAGCTGGCTGGCGGCGCGCAGGTCCTCGAAGATGGTCAGGAGACGGCCGAGGTTGGCGTCGTCGAGCGCGGCCTCGACCTCGTCCATGATGTAGAACGGGCTCGGGCGGGCCTTGAAGATCGCGATCAGCAGGGCCACGGCCGCCAGCGAGCGCTCGCCGCCGGACAACAGCGACAGGCGTTCGATCTTTTTGCCGGCCGGTTTGACGGAGACCTCGATGCCGGTCGTGAGCAGGTTATCGGGGTCGGTCAGACGGATGCTGCCGCTTCCGCCCGGAAACAGCACCGGGAAGACCTCGGCGAACGCCGCCTGGGTGTCCTCGAAGGCGGCGCCGAAGATGGCGCCCATCTTCTCGTCGATCTCCTCGATGATCGTGAGCAGGTCCCGCCGGGTGTTGGTGAGGTCGGTGAGTTGCTCGGTCAGGAACCGGTGCCGCTGTTCCAGCGCCGCGAACTCCTCCAGAGCGAGCGGGTTGACGCGGCCGAGCTGGGCGAACCTGCGTTCGGCCACGGCGAGGCGCCGCTGTTGTTCCTCACGGTCGAAGCTCGAGGCCTCTCCGTTGGGGTCGTCCGCCGGGACTGGCTGGTCGGGGCCGTACTCGGCGACGAGCACCTCTTCCACCAGGCCGAGCTCGCTGCCGGCGCGTTCCAGCAGTCCGGAGAGGTGCAGTTTCTTCTCGTAGATCGCCAGTTCGAGCCCGTGCACCGTCTCGGTGACCGACTGCAGGCGGGTGCGCAGCGCGTTGTCGTCCCGGCGCAGCGCCGCCAGCTCCTCGTTCTGGCTGCTGCGCTCGTGCTCGGCGCCCGCCAGACGCACCCGGGCCTCGGCCACCGAGGCATCAACGGCGGCGAGCACCCGGGGCAGCGCCTGGGCGACATCCGTGGCCGCGGCCACCTGCCGGCGACGGATGACGGCGCGGCGAGCTGCCTCCTCGGCCGCGGCCCGCTCGGTCTCGCGCCGGCGGGCGAGGGCGTCCGCCCGGGCCTGGGCGGCCCGCACCCGTTCGCGGGCCGTCTCCACCTGCAGCCGGGACTCGACCTCGGTCTCGCGGGCGGCCTCGAGCGCGGCGTAGAGCAGGTCGCGGGAACCCGAGTCGAGGACCGGGCGCGGCCGGGCCCGCATTGAACCGAGTTCGGTCCGGGCCGCCTCGCTCGCCGCCTCGGCTCCGGCCACGGCCTCGCCGGCGAGGCGGAGGGCGGCGGAGAGCCGGTTGCGTTCGGCGGTGGCCGCCTCGACCTGCACGGTGGCACGGTTGGTCTTGTCGGCCTGGGCGGCCAGGCGGGAATCGTAGGCGCGGAGCCGGGCGAGGGCGCCCTGGGCCTGTTCCTTGCCGGTGCGGAGCAGGGCTCGCGCGTCGCCGAGGTCCTGGCCGACCACCTCAATGCGGGACGTCACCTCGCCGAGGGCTGCGGCTGCGGCATCGCGGTCGGCGACCAGCTCGAGCTTGCTGCGTTTGGCGCCGGAGCCGCCGCGCAGCACGTACTCGCTGAGCACGTCTCCCGTTCGGGTGATGATGGTGAGCGGTGGGCCCGCGGCCTCGCGGTTTAGGCCGCCGATGGTCCCGGCGGCGGCTGTGGCTGTGGCTCGGGCCGCGGCTCGTGCGGCGTCGAGGTCGTCCGCGATCACGGTGTGTTCGAGCAGGCCACGCACGCCGGCGGGCGCATCAATCACCGAGCAGGCCCAGACCAGGCCGTCAGGGAGGTCCTGCGGCTCCGCGCCACGCCCGGCGACCGGACCGGCACCCGCCTCGGCAATCGTCTCGGCAGCCGGCCCGGCGCCTGGCTCGGTACCCGCGTCGGCCACGACGAGCTCCACCCGGCCGAGGTCGTCGGCCCGGGCGCGCAGCACGGCATCGAAGGCCGCATCGAGGGTCTCGGCGAGCACGGCGTCGGCGAGCGACCCGAGGGCGGCGGCGATCGCGGCCTCGTAGCCCGGGTGCACCCGCACGTGATCGGCCACCAGCCCACGGATGCCCGTCAGCGCCGCGGCGACCAACGCCGACGAGCCGTCCTTCTGGTCCAGGGCGAGGGACAACGCCCCCGCGCGGGCCGCGAGCGCGTCCCGTTCCCGCTCGAGCAGGTGCAGCTCGTCGCGGCCGCGTTCGACCTCGCCCTCCGCGTCGACGACGGCGGCCCGGCATTGCTCGAGGGTGTCGGCCGGCGCGCCCTCGCCGAGGTCGGCGTCGGCTTCTTCAGCAGCCCCCTGCAGCGCGGCGAGCTGCGCCTCGGCGGCGGTGACCCGGCCGGTGGCTGCGTCGAGGGAGTTCTGCTGGCGCAGCACCTCACCGCGCACGGAAGCCAGCCGGGACGCCGCCGTCTCCGCCTGGCCGGTCAGCTCGGAGATCCGGAGGTCGTGCCTTGAGACCAGCACCGCCTGGGCGGAGATCTCCTCGTCGAGGGCGTCGAGCTCGCTGCGGGCCGCGGCGGTCGACGCACGCGCCGCCGCCCAGGCGGCCTCTGCCTCTGTGATGCGGTCGCCGAGGGCCGCAACCTCGGCGGCGGCATCCGTCAGCATGGTCGCGGACACGCTCGGGCCGGCGTCAGCGGGTTCGGCCTGGGCGCCCAGCAGGGCGAGGCGCTGGTTGGCCAGGGTGTACAGCCCCCGCAGGCGCTCCTGCACGGATTCGAGGCCGAAGCCGGTGCGCCGGGCCTGGTCGACGGCGTCGCCGATCTGCGCCTGTTCGAGCCGTTCCAGACGCAGTTGTTTCTGCTCGAGCTGCTCGGTCAGCACCAGTCGTTCGGCGTGCCGTTCGCTCTCGGTGCGCCCGTGGGCGTCCAGGGCCGTGCGGAGGGCGACGACGTCGTCGGCGAGTAGCCGGGCCCGCGCATCGCGGGCGACGGACGCGATCGTCTGCGCCTCCCGGGCGATCTCGGCCTGCCGGCCGAGGGGTTTGAGCTGACGGCGGATCTCCCCGGCCAGGTCGCTCAGCCGGGTGAGGTTGGCCTGCATGGCGTCGAGCTTGCGGAGGGTTTTCTCCTTGCGCCGACGGTGTTTGAGGATGCCGGCGGCCTCCTCGATGAACCCGCGCCGGTCCTCCGGGCTGGCGCGCAGCACGGCGTCCAGCTGGCCCTGCCCGACGATCACGTGCATCTCGCGGCCGAGGCCGGAGTCGCTGAGCAGTTCCTGCACGTCGAGCAGCCGGCAGGTCTGCCCGTTGATCGCGTACTCGCTGGCCCCGTTGCGGAACAGGGTGCGGGAGATGGTGACCTCGGTGTAATCGATCGGCAGCGCACCATCCGTGTTGTCGATGGTCAGCGTCACGGCCGCCCGCCCGAGCGGACCCTTGGTGGACGTGCCGGCGAAGATCACGTCTTCCATCTTGCCGCCGCGGAGCGTTTTCGCGCCCTGCTCGCCCATCACCCAGGCGAGCGCGTCGACGACGTTGGACTTGCCGGAGCCGTTGGGGCCGACCACGCAGGTCACGCCCGGTTCGAACGCGAACGTGGTCGGGTGGGCGAAGGACTTGAACCCCTTGAGGGTGAGGCTCTTCAGATACACGGCCCACCCTTTCCGTTTCGCTCGAGGCTCCGTTGCGCGTGCTGCCGGCCGCGGCCTTCTCGGCCAACTGCAGCGAGCTCTGCCAGCCACAGGCTCCGCCCGCTTTGCCAACCGCGACCGCCGCCCTGTCCCACGGTACCGGACTCACCCCGCCCGCCCCGTTAGGCGCGGTCCCTAACGAATTCGACGGAGATTTTGCCCGATCTGGGCTGAAACGGATGTTTTGGGCCCCGTTGGAGCAAAATCTCCGTCGAATTGGTTCAGAGGGCCGGGGAGAGCCGGCACTTGCTCACGGTCAACGAGGCGATCGGCTTCGTGCCAGTGGTCGCTGGGGAGACTGGCGCCGGGACGCCCGGTCACGCGCGGCCCCGCCCCTAACGAATTCGACGGAGATTCTGCCCGATCTGGGCTGAAACGGGCGTTTTGGGCATGTGGGGAGCAAAATCTCCGTCGAATTGGTTCTAGGGCAGCGGGGTCTAGGGCGGAGAGTTCTAGGGCGGCGGGCTTTAGCGCAGGCGCTGGCAGCGGGGGCAGAGGTGCGACGAGCGGTTCATGAACTGCTCGCGCACGAGCGGGGTGCCACAGACCGGGCAGGGTTTTCCCTGCCGGCCGTAGACGGACAGGCTGTGCGAGAAGTACCCGGACTGGCCGTTCACGTTCACGTACTGAGCGTCGAAGCTGGTGCCGCCCTCGGCGAGGGCGCGGTTCAGGATGCTGCGCACGGCGGCCAGCAAAACGCGGGCCTTCGCCGGCGAGAGCGACGCGGCCGGCTGCTCGTAGTGGAGGCGGGCGGCGAAGAGGGCCTCGTCAGCGTAGATGTTGCCGATCCCGCTGATCAGGGTCTGGTCGAGCAGCGCTCGCTTGATGCCCGTCTTCTTACGGGCCAGGGCCGCCAGGAACGACGAAGCGGAGAAGGAGACGTCGAGCGGGTCGCGGGCGATGTGCGCGACCTGCGAGGGGATCAGCCCCGACCACGCTCCGCCGGCCCGGCCGGAGAAGCCGGCGGGCAGTCCGTCCCTGGTGGGCGCCATGGTGTCGACGGCCATGCTCCCGAAGATGCGCTGGTCGACGAAGTTGAGCCAGATCTCGCCGTGGTCCGGGTGATCGAGGGCGAGACGGATGCGAAGCTGCGCGTCGGCATCCGTGCCCGGGCTGCGCAGCAGCACCTGGCCGCTCATGCCCAGGTGCACGACCAGTGCCCGCCCGGTGTCCAGCGGCAGCCAGAGGAACTTGCCCCGGCGCACGGCGGCGAGGACACGGTGGCCCTGCAGCAGCTCGCCGAAGGGGCCCAGGGCGCGGTCGTGACGGCGCAGCGAGCGGTCCTCGAAGACCTCGACGCCGGCGATCACCGCTCCGGTGACGGCCGGTTCGACGCCGGCGCGGACGACCTCGACCTCGGGCAGTTCGGGCATGCGCGCGGTTCAGCCGGCCGGCGTCAGGGGGTGCTGAGCCGGGTCCAGGCGTCGAGCGCGGCAGCCATCTCGGCGTGCTTCTTGCTCGTGCCTTCGCCGGTGGCGGTGACGATGCCCACGGTGACCGTGGCGATGAAGACCTTGGAGTGGTCCGGGCCGCTCTCGGAGATGAGGTAGACCGGAGCCCCGGAGCCCAGCCGCGCCGCGGCCTCCTGCAGGCTCGTTTTCGGGTCCATGGAGACGCCGAAGTGTCCCGGGTCGTTCAGGAGCGGCTCGATCAGGCGCAGCACGAACGCGGTCGCGACCTCACCGCCGGAATCGAGGTAGACCGCCCCGATCAGCGCCTCGACGGTGTCGGCGAGGATCGACGACTTGTCGCGGCCGCCGGTGAGGATCTCGCCGCGGCCGAGCCGCACGTAGCCGCCCAGCCCGATCCCGCGCGCGATGCCCGCGAGGGCGACGCTCGACACTAGGCTGGCCCGGCGCTTGGCGAGGTCACCCTCGTCGAGCCGCGGGTACGCCCGGTAGAGCATGACCGTCACGGCCTGCCCCAGGATCGAGTCGCCGAGGAATTCCAGGCGCTCGTTCGTGGGCACGCCGCCGTGCTCGTACGCGTACGAGCGGTGGGTCAGGGCCAGCTCCAGCAGTTCCGGATCGATCTGCACGCCGAGCGTCGCCAGCAGGGCCGACATCTCGGGAGCGACGCTCACGAGTGACCGCCGAGAACACTGATGCCGCGACTCCACGGGCCGGAACCCGCAATGGGGTCCCCCGGCATCCGTCGGCGCGGCATCAGAGAATCGAGCACAACCGACTTAAACGTCGGCGACTTTGCGGCCCTTGTATTCCATGAACAGCGCCGTGCCGGCGGCGTCGGTGACGACCTTGGCGCGGTGCGGCAGGCTGTAGACGACTTTGCCGTTTTCCATGGTCTTGACCAGGGTGGGAGCCTCGGCCTTCCAGCAGGAACGACGTGAGCGGGTGTTGGAGCGTGATTGCTTGCGCTTCGGGACTGCCATGACTACTTCTCTTCTCTATCCGTTTCAGCCTGGATGTCTTCATCCGTGCCGCTGCTTTCGGAAGCTTGGAATTCCATCAGCGCGGCCCACCGGGGATCGCGCTTTTCTTCGGGTACGAATTCAGGGGCCTCGGCAAGCCGTTCACCGGTCTCGGGGTCGAGACCTGGGCAATCCGGCCGGCAAACCGGCTGGAACGGCAGTGACAAAACCACCGCATCCCTGATCAGAGGTTCAAGATCCACGTGGTCATCTTGAACTTCACTTTCATAAGCTTCGTCTAGAGAGTACGCGAAAAGCTCGTGAAACTCGACTTGGACCGGCAACTCGACGTCGATCAGGCATCGGCCGCACTCTCCGGCGGCGATTCCGGACACCTGGGCGGAGACGAGAATGCCTTCGTGCAGGGTCTCGAGACGCAGATTGGCGACGAGGGTCGAGCCGGCTTTCACGGCCACGAGGCTTTCGCCGAGGTCTTCCGGGACGGCGATTTCGAGGTGGCGCTCGTGCATGGTTCCCGGGCGGTTGATCAGGTCTCGCACATCGACCTTGTACGGGGTCTTCTTGAACTTAGTCACGGGGAATCATTCTACGCGTTCGCGGCTGGGTGTTCGCGTTGTCGCCCGGCTGCGGGCCGCCACAGCGACGCGGGCAGCAGCCGCGACCTCAGACGGATGCCCCGGGCCGACCCTTCGTGGACGGCGCGCCCGACCAGGTCGAGGTCCCCGACCAGCGCCGATGCCTGCGTGGCTGCCCGTTCCGCGGCCTGGTCATCGCCCGCACCGGTGCCGGTGCGAAGTTCAGGGCGAGGTTCAGTGCGAGGGGCAGTGCCCGCCCGCGAGAACCGGTCCCGTTCCGTGGCGAGGAGAAGCCGGTCGAGGGCCGCGGCGGCCCCGGGGCCGGGCGCGCCGGGCGGCGCGCGCTGCGGCTCCCCCGACGGCTCCCCCGGTCGCTCCCC
>NZ_SOGM01000053.1:0-99601 GCF_004403545.1 Cryobacterium sp. TmT2-59
GCCGGACGCGGCGGCGCCGGACGCGGCGGCGCCGGACGCGGCGGCGCCGGACGCGGCGGGGGCCTGGCCGAGGTAGGTCTCCACGGTCAGCAGGGCCCGGCTGGTGTGCCCGACGAGGTCCCGCACGGTCCACTCGCCGAGGCCCGGCCGCTCCCAGTCGTTGACGAGGGATGACGTGTCGACGAACCAGCGGGCGGCCTGCCGGAAGGCCTCGCGGGTGGCGGGCCAGGCGTGCATCGAGTCGTCGTTCATGTGCCCACCCTCCACCCGTACCCCACCCGCCGTCTACCGCGGCCGCGGCTCGCGGCGCAGGTTGTGGCCGCGGGCGCAGGTTCTAACGCGCGCCCGCTGCCCGAAGGTGCGCCGCGAGACCGACGGCTGGTCGCGCGACCGACGGCTGGTGTGTTCGGCGACTGGTGCGTTCGGTCGGTCGCCGGTCAGAGGTCGTCGCGCGAGGCCCATTCCCGGCTGAGCCGCTCCAGGATGACCGCGACGGCGACCGCTCCAGGATCGGGCGAGCCGATGCTGCGTTCGCCGGTGTAAATGGCCCGTCCCCGGCGGGCCTGCAGCAGGCTGGTGGCGTCCGCGCTGGCCCGGGCCACCCGGGCCATGCGGGCGAGGGCCGCGGCAGGGCCGCTTGCGGTGGCCAACTCGGACTCGAGGGCATCCGTGGCCGGCACGAGGGCGTCGAGGAGGGTCTTGTCGCCGAGGTCGGACTTGCCGCGGCTCTTGATTCCCTCCGCGGACGCGCGGAGGATGGCGACCACGTCGGCCCCCGTGAGTTCTTCCTTGCCCGACACCGCGGCGGCCGCGCGCAGGAACGCCGTGCCCCAGAGCGGACCGGAGGTTCCGCCGATGCGCCCGGAGATGACCAGCGCCACCCTTTTCAGGAACGCCGACGGGCTGGAACGGTCGAGGCCGTCCCAGTCGGAGAGCACGATCTCGAACCCGCGGGCCAGGGAGAACCCGAAGTCGCCATCGCCGACCACGGAGTCGTGGTCCCCGAATTCCCGCTCGTTGTCGACGGTCGTGCGGGCGATGCTCTGCACGCCGAACGCGGTGTCTGACAGGGCTGTGCGGGTCATCGGTTCTCCAGGGCGTCTGGGGCAGTCGCGTCGGGGGCGGGAATCTCGGGGGCCGCAAGGATGGCGGCGAAATCGGAAAGGTCGACGAAGAATTCCGGCGCCAGGTGCAGCGGGTCGCTGATCGTGACGGTGGTGGGGCCGCCGGGGTCGCCGAGCGAGGACACCACGAGGGCCGCCCCGGTGAAGTCCTCCCCCGCGGCGTAGCCGCTGACCGTGATCACGGTGCGCAGCCCGGCGGCGAGCTCGGCCTTCAGACCGTTCGCACTGTCCTCGACGACCAGCGCGTCGCCGGGTCCGATCCCGAGCTCCCGCAGGGCGCGCAGGTAGACGTCCGGGGCCGGTTTCCTGGCGCCGTCGACGTCACCGGCGAAAACCCGGAACTTTGCCGCAAGCTCGGGTCCGACCGCGTGGGTGAGCACGGTGCGCACGGACTCCTCCGCGGACGTGGACGCCACGGCAAGGGTCCAGCCGGCGTCCGCGGCCTGGGTGACGATCCGGCGGATGCCCGGGCGGGCCGGCAGTGCGCCGCGGTTCACCCGCTCGGTGTAGATCGCGGTCTTGCGCCGGTGCCATCTCGCGACGGTGGAGTCGAGTGCGGCGGGGTCGTCCTGCGGCAGCCCGAGCACGGCGGCGACCGACGGGGTCAGGATGCTGCGCATCCGTTCCTTACCGCCGCCGATCTTCATCTTCACCGCGTAGTCGGGGTCGCTCCACTGCACGGGAACCGAGAACTCCGCGAAGGCCTGGTTGAAGGCCGGCAGGTGGCCGTCGCGTTCGGTGTCGGCGAGCACGCCGTCGCAGTCGAAGATGAGCGCCGGCATCACCTCACGCCTTCCGCACGCCGGCGGTGGCGCCGGAAGGAGAATTTCTCCCGGCGGGTGATCGACTCGTCCGGCCCGTCCCAGACCTTGAAGATCGCCCAGGAGACGGCCACCAGCGGCACCGCGAGCACGGCCCCGGCGATGCCGCCGAGGATCGTGCCGCCGGTGAGGGCGATCAGGATCACCAGCGGATGCAGTTTCAAGGCCCCGGCCATCACCACCGGGTTGAGCAGGTCCCCCTCGAGCTGGTTGACCACGACCACGATCGCCACGACGATCAAGGCGACGATCGGGCCGTTGGCGACGAGGGCCACCAGCGCGGCGAGGATGCCGGCGATCGTCGCCCCGATCAGGGGGATGAAAGCGGTCAGGAACACGATCACGGCCAGGGGCAGGGCGAGCGGGACCTGCAGGATGGCCAGCCCCGCCCCGATCAATACGGCATCGAACAGGGCGATGACCGCGGTGCCGCGCACGTACTGACCGAGGACCTCGGGCGCGACCGCGCCGACCCGGCGCGCGCGCTCGAGGCGTTCCCCGGAGAGGAAACGCAGGAAGAAGCCCCAGATCAGGCCGCCGTCCTTGAGGAAGAAGAACAGGATGATCACGATCAGCAGGAATCCGGTGACCAGTTCGACGGCGGCGGACACCCCGGCGAGAGCGCCGGTACCGAATTCCGCGCTCGTGATGAAGCCGACCAGGGTGTCGCGCACGGCGGCGAACTGGGCGGCGTCCAGGGACAGCGGGCCCTCGACCAGCAGCCCCTGCAGCTCGTCGAGTCCTTCGCTGGCGGCCAGGGACAGTGCGGTCCACTGGTTGCGCACCGCGAAGACGATGAGCGTGACGATGCCGCCGAGGATGAGCACGCCCGACAGCAGAGTGATCCAGGTGGAGAGCATCGCCGAAACGCCGCGCCTGCGCAGCCAGCCGACCACCGGTACCAGCGCTGACGCCAGGATCAGCGCCACGAGCACCGGGATGACCACGAGCTTCACCTGCACCAGCGCGTAGACGATGCCGCCGGCCACCAGCACCACGAGGATGATCTGGCCGCTGCGGAGTCCCCACCGGCCGAGGCGGTCGGTCAGCAGGGAGCGCGGGGGCTGTGCGGGAACGTCGTCTGCGTGCATGCCGCCACCATAGGCACCTGTGCGTCGGCCGTAAAGGCGGCGGCAAAGGCGCTGCCGGCCGACCGCGTACTGAGCGGCCTACGAAGCGTGCCGGGCGAAGGAGGCCGCCACCCGTTCCAGCACGGCCTCCGACCCGGCGTAGATGCCGTCGGGCCGGGGCCAGTGACTGATCACGTCGGTGAACCCGAGCTCGCCGGCGCGACCCACGGCATCCTCGAACGCGCCGGCGCTGCTCAGGGAGTAGGCGCCGCCGCTGTCCAGGGACAGGTAGCGGTCGATGCCGGCCGGGTCGCGGCCCGCGGCGAGCGCCGTGTCGTCGAGCCGTGCCGACAGGGTTGCCACCGAAGCCCACCAGTCCTCGCCGACCGCGCCATCCGCCCCCGTCGTCACCCAGCCGGACCCGAACGTGGTGACCAGGCGCAGTCCCTTCGGCCCGTTGGCGGCGATGACGAAGGGCACCCGCGGCGACTGCGCCGGGGTGCCGACCATGCGTGCACCCACCGCCGTGGCCCAGTCGCCGCTGAAACTCAGGCCGCCCCTGCCCGGCTCCTCGTGGCGCAGCAGCAGGTCGAGGCCGGTGACGAATTCGGCGAACCGTTCGTGCCGTTGCCGGGGTGTGAGCTCGGGCTGGCCGAGCACGCCGGCGTCGAAGCCCGTGCCGCCTGAGCCGATGCCGAGCAGGAACCGCCCGCCCGCGATGTCGTCCAGGGTCGCGATCTCCTTGGCGAAGGTCACCGGATGCCGGAAGTTCGGCGACGACACGAAGGTGCCCAGACGGATGCGGGAGGTCACGACCGCCGCGGCCGTCAGCGTAGGGACGGTCGCGTGCCAGGGCTGGTCGGCGAGGGACCGCCAGGAGAGATGGTCGTAGGTCCAGGCGTGGTCGAAGCCGAGCGCCTCCGCGCCCTGCCACTTGCGGCGGGCCTCCGGCCAGGCGTCCTGCGGGAGAATCACGATTCCGAAGCGCATGCTGAGAGTCTACGGACGGCGGCCTCCGGCGCCTTCTCGCCCGGGCCGCCCGGTGCTATTAATGGTGCAGCTCGCGGTGCCGCCCGCCCCCCACGTTACGGTCGGCGCCGCGAGTTCGCCATTCGGGCCCCTCCGCGGCGGATGCAGCGGATGCGCTGGCCAGTGTCACCGTCTGGTGCCACACTCGTCCCATGACCGGATCACCGCACGCCCACACCCGTTGCGCGATCGTGCCGCCGTACCTGCTGGTGCGGCTGGCCCGCCTGGACGATCCCCGGTTCGCTGCCGCCGCCGAGGCCGCGCGGCAGTCGCTGATGCGGGACGCGCCGATCCGGGACCTGCGCGCGGGGGCGCATCCGTCTGTGCGATCGTCGGTGCATCCATCGGTGCAGCCTTCGGGCATCGGAACCGCGGTGCGCGGGCGGATCGACCGGGCCATCTCGGATGCGGCGGGCCTGGAGCGTCTGCCGGGCCGGCTGGTGCGCGGCGAGCGGCAGGGGCCGGTGGCGGACCCGGCGGTGCAGGAGGCCTGGGACGGGCTCGGCAGCACGCACGCCCTGTTCTGGACGGTGTTCGAGCGTGACTCCATCGACGATCGCGGGCTGCCGCTGGAGGCCACCGTGCACTACGGCCGCCGGTACGACAACGCGTTCTGGGACGGGGAGCGGATGGTCTTCGGTGACGGGGACGGGCAGGTCTTCAACCGGTTCACCGCGTCGCTGACCGTGATTGGGCACGAACTCGCCCACGGCGTCACCCAGTTCACCGCCAACCTCGCCTATCAGGGCCAGTCGGGCGCGATCAACGAGTCGGTGTCAGACGTGTTCGGTTCCCTGGTCGAGCAGTACGCGAGGGGCCAGTCGACCGCCGAGGCGTCCTGGCTGATCGGCGAGGGATTGTTCACCGACCAGGTGCAGGGTGTGGCCCTGCGCTCGATGAAAGCACCCGGCACCGCCTACAACGACGATGTCCTCGGCAAGGACCCCCAGCCGGCCAACATGTCTGGCTACGTGGAGACCGAGGACGACAACGGCGGGGTGCACCTGAACTCCGGTATCCCGAACCGGGCGTTCTTCCTGGTCGCTTCCGCTCTCGGCGGCAACGCCTGGGATGCCGCCGGCCGGATCTGGTTCGACACGCTCACCTCCGGCACGCTCGGGCGGGGCGTTGACTTCCGCGGGTTCGCTCGGGCGACCGCGCGGGCGGCGCTCAAGCGGTACGGCATCGGATCCCCGGAGCACGATGCCGTGATCGCCGCCTGGACCGCGGTGGGACTCGGTGCCGGCCTCGGCTCGGTATCGAGCGCCCGCACCGGCGCCGTCACCATCCCCGGCGGCACCGGGGATCCGGTCGCGCTGCCGGAGTAGCATCTCCCCCATGAAGGTGGACGTCTTGTGAAGGTGGTCGTCTCGCGCAGCGGTGGTATCGCCGGGATCCGGCGGACCTGGGAGGTTCAGGTCGACGAGCAGCCCGATGCGTCAGCATGGATGGCGCTCCTCGACACTCTGCCATGGAACGACGTGGCCACGGAGGCGCCGCAGCCGGACCGGTATATCTATCGCATCCGCTGTGCACCCCATGAGGTGGTGCTCGGGGAGCAGCAGGTCTGCGGCCCCTGGCAAGACCTTATTGACCGGGTCAGAGGGGTGATCGAACCACGCTGAACGTTGCGTGAACGAATGGCGCGGACCGTTCCTGGACGTGGCTGCCTGAGAGTCCCCTGTTAGAATGACCTTAACTAGGGGGCCTTTCATCGTTATTCTTCCGGCTGTAAAAAATTCATGTTCTTCCATCCTGCGCCAAGCCACAGTGCTGGCCCTCGGCCTCGTTCTCGCCGGCTTTGCGCTGACCGCTATTCCGGTGGCGCCGGCCTCGGCTGCGCCGACGGGCACGACCATCGACCAGTGCAACGGCGTCCCGGGAGTCGGCGCCGGCACCGGAGCCGTGGAATGCAACGTCACCGTGACGAACAACCTGGACCTGGCTACCGGTGTGGCGAGTTCCACGGTGAGCACCGTCGTATGCGTTCACGAAGCCAACACCAAGGTCGATTGCGGGCCGGCCACGGTCGCTCCCTACACGAACCTCGTCCTGCACGTCGCGCAGTGCAACGGGTCGATCAACGTCGGCGGCGGGAACGTGCTCTGCACCGTGACCATCGTGAATAACATCACCGGCTCGGCGACTCCGACCCCCGCGACCGTGAATCAGTGCATCGAATCCGGCACCGGCGGCGGCACCGAGCCGACGACCGACTGCGACCCGACCGGCCCCACAACCGGTGCCACGGTCGACCAGTGCAACAGTTCCGGAAATGGCGGCGGCGCCACCATGCGCGTACTGTGTACCGTCGACCCGCTGTCCAGCGTGGTGCCGGAAATTCCGGTCACGGTCACCCAGTGCAACGGATCCGGCAACAATGGCGGCAGCACGGTCATCTGTGACACCGAATTGACCACGATCGTGCGGGCCGCAGCAACCACGCCGACGGCCACCCCGACCCCGACCCCGACAGCGACCGCCTCTCCGATGGTGGCTCCCCTCGTCGAGGCCGCTCCGCAGTTGGCCGCCACCGGCTTCAGCTCCGGACCGCTCCTGATCTCCACCGCTTCGGCTCTCCTGCTCGGCGGCCTGGTCGTGCTGTTCGTATTCCGACGCAACATCCGTCGCCCCGGGCGCCAGGGCTGACACGCACCAGCTCTGCACGAAGAGCGACTACGCGCCGACCGCCGTTCCCGGTGGTCGGCGCGTTTTTCGTCCCGCCCGTTGGTCGACCCGCGCGTTAGCTCGCGGAGAAGCCGACCGCGTGGGACCATTGGGCATGGAAACCAACGACCTGAGTCCGGTTCGGAACCTCACCGAAGAAGAATGCTGGGATCTCCTGATCTCGTCGAGTTTCGGGCGACTCGCGCTGAGCATCGCCGGTGAGCCGGACATCTACCCGGTGAACTTCATCGCGGTCGACAAGACGCTTCTTTTCCGTACCGCGGAGGGCACGAAGCTGCTCGAACTCACCGTGAACAACAGGGTCGCTTTCGAGACGGACGGGATCGGCCGCGACGAAGCCTGGAGCGTCGTGGCGCGCGGCCAGGCGCGCGTGCTCGACACGCAGGCCGAGATCGAGGCCGCGGACCAGCTGCCGCTGCGCCCGCTTGTCCCCACCCTCAAGTACATCTATGTGGAGATCACGCCCACGACTGTCAGCGGTCGTCGATTCAATCTCGGCCCGGAACCCGACCGGTACTGACCAGATGAACACGCAAGCGGTTCCCGGCGTTGTGCTGATCACCGGTACATCCTCCGGGATCGGCCTGCATGCAGCCGTGGCGGCGGCCCGCGCCGGACACACGGTCGTGGCCACGATGCGCAACCTCGAGGGAGCGCGCGCCCTGCGCGACGCCGCGGCCACCGCGGGGTGAGCCTCGACATCCGTCGTCTGGACGTCACCGAGCCCGACTCGGCGACGCAGGTCGTGACCGACCTGACGGAACGCTACGGCCGGCTCGACGCGCTCATCAACAACGCCGGCTCCGGCCGGGTCGGCACCATCGAGAACGAGACCGTCGACGATGTGCGAGCCGTGATGGAAGCGAACTTCTTCGGGGTCGTCGCCGTGACCCGCGCTGCCCTCCCCCACCTGCGTAAAACCCGCAGGCGCCTGATTTCGGTGTCGAGCGTCGGCGGGGTCGTCGGCCAGCCCTTCAACGAGGCCTACTGCGCCGCCAAGTTCGCGGTCGAAGGCTTTCATGGAGAGCCTCGCCCCCGTGGCTGCCACGGCCGGGGTCTCCGTGACGGTCGTCGAGCCCGGTGCCGTGGCGTCGTCGTTCATCGCCAACGTGGGTGGAGAGCTCGCCTCGTCCGGCCCGGTTGACGACCCCTACGCCGACACCCTGGCCCCCTACCTGGCCCGCGCGGCGTTCTCCTTCAGTGCTGCCCAGTCCGCTCACAGCGCCGGTGCGGTTCTCGCAGGCCTGCTGGACGGCGACCGCCCCGCGTTCCGCGTGCAGACGTCCGAAGGCGCACGCCAGTTCGTGGCTGCCAAGCTCGCCGACCTCGATGGTTCCGTCGTGCAGGGCATGACGGCAGCCTGGCTGGCCTGACCGGCTCCTCCCGGGCGGCCTCGACCGTCAGAACGGTGCGTGCTCGGGGGCGGGCTCCGGCTCGGCTACCGTCGTGGGTTCCGGCGGCGGCGTCGTCTCGGGTTTCACCGCAACGTGCCATAGCTGATCTCCCCCGCAGCCAGCGCCGCCCGGGTCGCGAGCAGCTCAACGGCCAGGGCCCGGCTCTCCGCGACCAGGTTTTCCGCCGACCGCTGCGGCACCCGGATCGTGCAGGCCAGCTCGCTCGAGAACTCCCGCTCGGCCACCTCACGTGCGTCCCAGCGGGCGCTTGGGACCCGGGCGGCGTTGTGGGCGACGGCCTGCCCGAACCGTCGGGCCGCCTCGACCCGTTCCGCCCGCCGGGCGAAGGCCGCGGCGATGTCGCGTTCGGCCTCGGCGATGGCATCGAAATGGAGGCCCATGGCCTCTCGCTCTGCGATGAATGACGGCTTCATGAGGAACACGCTACGCGCACCCACCGACACGGCCCCGGCACCCGTGGACACTGTGGATAACCTGATCAAACCCGGATTGTGGAGGACACCGCGCGCTTCCCATCTACTGCGTCCGCGCCGCCGAGGACGCTCAGTCCCGGCGAAGTATGCCGGAACGCGGCCCGGCGACCGGCCGCCCGGAATCCCCTTCCCCACCCTCGGGTGGCTAATTCAGGAGATTCGGGCCGGTCGCTCGTCCGGCGCCGCAGACCAGTGCGGATGAGTGGGCGCCAGCGGGAGAATCTCCTGAGTTAGCCCCGGCGGCGGCAGGTGGCTTTGGCTCACCGCGAAGAACCTCATACGGTTAAGGAAGTTGCGGATCTTCCCCGGTCCGGAATCAGCCGTTGTCGACGACTGAGTCCGAGCAACGCCAGCCAGCAGCGACGGAAAGAAACCGATCATGACCCAGAATGTCCCCGCGCTTCCCGGTGCCGGAGCCCCCGTTCACGAAGGCGATGCAGCCGGCGGGACCGGGGAGAACGAGGGGCCGGATGCCTCCACTCGCCTCTCGTTCCTCAGCCCGCCGCAGCGCACGACGGCCGGGCCTGCTCAGCAGGGCTGGCGAGGGAGGCTCAGCCGGCTCACCGGTGGCCTCATCGCTCTCGGCCCGGGCCGCGTCGAGCGGGCGCACCGAGAGACGATCGCCTCCGTCCAACGCAACTTCACGGAGCCGAAAACGATCGTGGTGCTCAATCCCAAGGGCGGAGCGAACAAGACGACCGCGACCCTGCTCATCGCGGCGACGCTGGGCATGTACCGCGGCGGGTACACGCTGGCGTGGGACAACAACGAGTCGATGGGAAACCTCGGGGTGAGGGTGCGCACCGCCGGGCACACGAACACCGCCCTGACCCTCCTGCGCGAGCTGGACCGATTTGACGACGGACGCACCATCCGCCTGGGCGACCTGGACAACTATGTGCACGCCCAGGGGGACGCCCAATTCGACGCGCTGGCCTCCGACCTGGACCCGGCCGGCGCCCGGAACATCGACGGCGAGGCGTTCGGCCGGCTCTACGCCATCCTCAGCCGGTTCTACCGCGTGCTGGTGATCGACACGGGCAACAACATGCGGGCATCCAATTGGGAGGCAGCCGTCGAGAAAGCCGACCAGCTCGTCGTCGTGTCGACGATCCGCGAAGACACCGGCTACGGTGCGGCCGCGCTGCTGGAGGGTCTGCGCCAGAAAGGCCACGGCGAGAAGGTGGCGCAGGCCGTCACGATCCTGGCGTCACCGGACGGGACCGTCGACGACGCCCTGTACCGGCGGCTGCACGATCACTTCGGCAAGCTCACCCGGGCCGTCCTGGACGTGCCGTTTGACCCCGCGCTGATCGGCGGTGGACCGCTGAACATCGACGCACTCGACCCGCGCACCCGCCGGGCCTGGCTGGACGCGACGGCTGTGATCGCCGAGGGACTCTGAGGCGGCGAGGGCTGCGCGTCGGGCCGGGAAGGCCCGGTAGGCCGGGAAGCCCGGTAGGCAGGGAAGGCTCGGCGGGCGCCTCAGGCATCCGCGGACAGACCGATGAGGCGGAGCAGTGCGAGGCCGTAGGCATCCGCGGCTTCGTCGGCGTCGAACGATTCCGTCGCGCCGTGGATCTCGACCAGCACCCGGTGGCTCGATTCCTCCAGCCGGTGCAGGGAGCGGAAGGTGTTGCGCAGCAGCGCCCGCAACTGGTCCTCGCGCGGGAGCCAGAGGGCGTCCTCGAGGGCGAGGGAGTCCAGAGCCCACTCGGTCGTGCCGTTGAACCCGAGGATCGTGCCGGTGTCGAATTCGTGCGGCTCGATGGTCATGTCATTGACCGTGAACACGTCGCTCTCGAAACCGGCACGTTCGATCCGGAAGGCGTCCCCGGAGACGGGGCGCCAGCGCAGACCGGCCACGGCCAGTGCGCGTGCACAGTCGATTGAGATCATGGCGGCAACTCCGCCCGCTAGCGTTGTGATGAGAACTATATTCCAGGAGGACCGGTGTGACGCGAACCGTGAATCTGACGGTGCATGTGAAGCCCGGCAGCCGCAAGGGGCCTCTGGTCACGGTCGACGACCCCGAGGATGCGCCGGACACTGCGACGAAACTCCCCACGGATGCCGCCCTTACGGTCTATCTGCAGCAGCGCGCCGCCGAGGGTGCCGCCAACGAGGCCCTGGTCAAGCTGCTCGCCAAGCACTTCGGCGTTTCCCGGAGCGCGGTCACCATCATCCGTGGGCACAGCTCCCGGATCAAGCACGTGCGGGTCGAACACGACTCGTAGCGACCGGTCGCGACTGGTTGTGACCCGCACGTGCCCTCCGGGCGGCGGTGAGTTGCAGCTGACGCCGAGTTCTAGCTGACGCCGAGCAGGTCGATCACGAAGATCAGCGTCTGGCCGGAGAGACGGTGGCCTCCGCCGGCGGGACCGTAGGCCAGGTGCGGCGGGACGACCAGCTCGCGGCGTCCGCCCACCTTCATTCCGGGGATGCCCTGCTGCCAGCCCGCGATCAGCGACCGGAGTGGGAAGTTGATCGACTGGCCGCGGTTCCAGGACGAGTCGAATTCGTCTCCGGTGTCGTATTCGACGCCCAGGTAGTGCACGTCGACGGTGGCGCCGGGGGTTGCCTCGGCACCCTCGCCGACCACGATGTCGGTAATGGTCAGTTCGGTGGGCGCGGGGCCCTCGGGTGCGTCGAGTTCGGGCTTTGAATTGAGATCAGTCATGTTCCCATCCAACCGGATTCACCCGTCCGACGCACCGTGAAAATTCCCCCTTGCGCGAACGCAACGGGGAGGCGCACCATGGAATCAGTAACTCGCCGCTCCGGGAGAGTCGTCGGCATCGCCACACCACCGGGCGGCGAGTTCATGTCTGCAGCCGACGCCGTTCACTTCCCCGCGCTCAGGTGCGACGCTCAGGCGATCACTCCGGCGCGGTCCGCCTGGATGAGGCCCAGCAGTTCCGCCTCGTCGGCGCGGTCCACGTGACCCGCCGTGCCGTTCAGCATCCGTTGCCGGGCGAATGCCAGCCGGGTGGCATCCCGGATGAAGCTCTGCATCGCCCGCTTGCGGGCGCGGGGCTGGCGAGAAGCCCAGGTCCTGGCCTGCCGCCGCCCTTCGGGGGTGGCGAGCATCGAGACCTCGGCGGCGCTGAACCAGCCCACCGCCGCGTACTCGCTGAGTCGACGTTCGGTGATGCGCTTCTCCTGCCGGCGGAGCAGGATCACGACCACGACGGCGGCCAGGAACAGCGGCACCTGCACGAGCAGGTAGTAGGTCACCAAGGAGGCGCTGTCCACCAGGTAGAAGGCGCCGTTCCAGAGCATGTGCAGCAGGATGGCGCCCAGCAGGCCGAGCAGGATCGTGCCGGCCGCCGCCGCACCGCGGCGCCGGGCCGCCAGTCCGATCGCAATCCCCGTGCAGGCGGTGAACATGACGTGCGCGAACGGGGACAGCACACCCCGCACCAGGAAGGTGAAGCCCAGGTTGGCGGCGCCGCCGTCCATCATCGCCAGACCGAAGTACTGGATGTTCTCGGAGAACGCGAACCCCGCGGCGACCGTCGCCGCGAAGACGATGCCGTCGACGGGTCCGTCGAACCGGCGGCGGAGCACCCAGAAGATCAGCAGGATGCCAAATCCCTTCGCGGTCTCCTCCACGATGGGCGCCTGGATGACGGCGGCGGTGAAATCGGCGCCGGACCCGGAGGCTGACCGGGACGCGCCGGAGAGGTTCAGGGCGATCTGCACGCCGAGGTCGAAGATCAGGGCCGACGCCACCGAGACGCCCGCGCCCCAGAGCAGGGCGAACCAGAGCGTCGGGCGGGGCTCCGGCTCCCAGCGGTCGATCCAGCGCACGGCCAGCAGGATCGCCGTCAACGGGATGAGGGCGAGGATCAGGCAGATCAGCAGCGCTCCGGGGCCGAGGAACGTGGCCAGGTACACCAGCACCAGCAGCACCGCCGTGCCGCCCACGACCAGGCCGACGCTGGTCAGGGCGATCAGGCCCCCACTCGTGCGGCGCACCGGGGCGGACCACACGGGCTGAACGGGCTGGGCCGCCGGTTGCACACCCGGGGCGGCAGCGGCTGGGCGGGACTCGGGCGACTCAAATGTCATGCCGATCAGGATACCGGGGCGAACATGGTGCCCGGGTTGAGGATGCCGAGGGGATCGAAGACGGACTTGATCTGGCGCTGCAGGTCGAAGCTCGTGTCGCCGACTTCCTCCGCCAGCCAGCGGCGTTTGAGCACGCCGACCCCGTGCTCGCCGGTGAGGGTGCCGCCGAGTTTCAGGGCCGCCCGGAACAGTTCTCCGGCCGCCTCCCAGATCGCCTCCGGCACCACCGGGTCCCCGGCCGGCCGGCCCGGGTCGGCGGGGATCACGAAGTTGGGGTGCAGGTTGCCGTCGCCGGCGTGGGCGACCGTGGGGATCGGCACGCCCGTGCGGGCGCTGATCTCCGCGATCCGTTCGAACATTTCCGCCATCCGGGAACGGGGCACACAGACATCCTCGATCAGGACCTCGCCGTGGGCGGCCAGCGCCGGGTGCGCGGCCCGCCGCACGGCCAGCAGCCGGTCGGCGGTGGCGCCCCCCGCGGCATCCGCCAGGCGGACCTCACCGCCCGCGGCCCGCAGCACGGCTGCGGCCTGTTCGGCCTCGGCGAGCGCGCCCGGCCCATCCGTCTGCAGCAGCAGGAACGCGCCGCGGTCGATCGGAAGGCCCGCCGTCTGGTCCGGCCCGAGGTAGGCCGCGATCATCGCCAGGGCAGCCGAGTCGATCAGTTCCATCACGGCCGGGCACAGGCGGGATGCCGTGATGAGGGCGGATGCCGCCGCCGCGAGTGCCACATCGGGGAACACGGCTCCGAGGGTGACGGTCTCCCCCGCGGTGATGGCCCTGGCCCGCACGGTGGCCTCGACGATCACGCCGAGGGTGCCCTCCGATCCGGTCAGCAGAGCGGTGAGGTCGTAGCCCGTGACGCCCTTGACGGTGCGGCGGCCCGTCTTCAGCAGCCGCCCGTCGGCAAGCACGACCGTCAGCGCGAGCACCGCCTCGCGGGTGACCCCGTACTTGGCGCAGAGCAGGCCGCCGGCATTCGTGGCGATGTTGCCGCCGACGGAGGCGAAGCCCTTACTGGCCGGGTCGGGGGCGAACCACAGCCCGTGTTCGGCGAGCGCGTCGTTGAGGTGCTGGTTGATCACGCCCGGTTCGACCACGGCCAGCTCGTCCTCGGGGCGGATCTCGAGGATCCGGTTCATCCCCCGAACGTTGAGCACGATGCTTCCATCCGTGCCGCACGCTCCCCCGGACAGCCCGGTGCCGGTGCCCCGGGTGACCACGGGGATGCGGAACTCCGTTGCGATCCGGAGCACGGCCTGCACCTCCGGGACGGATGTCGCCCGCACCAGGGCCAGCGGCATGCCCGGGGCCACCCAGCCGGACTTGTCGGTTCGAGTCGCCGCCAACTCGACCGGATCGATGCTGACGATGCTGCCGAGCTCGGACTGGAGACGTTCCACTGCGGTCATGCCGCCAGAGTACCGGACCGGGCACCCACCCGACCGCCGCGCCGGGCACCCACCGGGGGCAGCGCCGGGAGCAGCGCCGAGCGTCAGCGATGGCCGATTCCCGCTAGCGTCCCCGGTCGCCCGGTGACAGGCTGGACCAGTGACCACCACTTCGACCCGGACGAACGTCCTGCCCGACCCGGACGATATTCCCGACCCGATCTTCGCGACCCGCTACCGGGCCATGTCCTCGCGGGACGCCCGTTTCGACGGTCAGTTCATCACGGGCGTGCACTCCACCGGCATTTACTGCCGTCCGAGCTGCCCGGCGGCGACACCGAAACCCGCCAATGTGTCGTTCTACCTGACCACCGCGGCCGCCCACGAGGCCGGACTGCGGGCGTGCAAGCGCTGCCTGCCCGACGCCGTCCCCGGGTCGCCGGAGTGGAACATCCGTGACGACCTCGCCGCCCGCGCGATGCGCCTGATCGCTGACGGCGCGGTCGAACGGGACGGGGTGCCCGGCCTCGCCCGCCGCCTCGGCTACAGCGAACGGCACCTCACCCGGGTGCTCGTGACCGAGCTCGGCGCCGGCCCGCTCGCACTCGCGCGGGCACACCGCGCGCAGACCGCGCGGCTGCTGCTGCAGGGCAGCGAGCTGTCGATCAGCGCGGTGGCGTTCGCCGCCGGGTTCGGCAGCGTGCGCCAGTTCAACGACACGATCGCCGCCGTCTACGAGCGCACCCCCACCGAACTGCGGCGCACGCTGCAACGCCCGACCCGACCTGCCCGTCCCCGTTCCCCGTCCCCCGAGAGCGCACAGGCCGTCCCTTCAGCCGCCACCGGCATCAGCCTGCAGCTGCCGGCCCGCGCGCCGTTCGACGGACCTGGGCTGTTGCGGTTCCTCGCCGTGCGGGCCCTCGCCGGCGTCGAGCGGGCCACGGCGCAGGTCTATTCCCGCACGTTGCGCCTGCCCCACGGCCCGGCGTGGGTCGAGCTGACGCTGTTGGGAACGGATGCCGCGCCATCCGTGGCCTGCCGCGCCGGCCTGGCCAGCCTCGCCGACCTCGCACCGCTCGTCAGCCGGGTGCGGCGCCTGCTCGACCTGGACGCGGATTCCCGGGCGATCGACCTGGCCCTCGCCGCGGACCCGGCCCTGGCGGCCGGCGTCGCGGCGACCCCCGGCATGCGCCTGCCCGGAAGTATCGACCCCGAGGAGACGTTGTTCCGTGCGCTGATCGGGCAGCAGGTCTCCGTGGCGGCCGCCCGCACAGCGCTCACCCGCCTGACCGCGGCGCTCGGCGACGCGTTCCCGGGGGCCGCCGGCGCCCCGGCACCCGGGGGCGACCAGCCCGGCACCGACCAGCCCGGCACTGACCAGCACGGCTCCGACCAGCCGCTCCGGCTCTTCCCCACCGCCGCGCGGATCGCCGCGGAGGGCCGCAGCGTGCTCCGCGGCCCGGCCGCCCGCATCGACACGATCATGCGGGTGGCCGAGGAGCTGAGCACGGGCGCCCTCACGCTCTCCTTCGGCGATACCAGGGCGGACCTCGAGTCGCGGCTCACCGCCCTCCCCGGGATCGGGCCCTGGACGGCCGGCTACGTCGCGCTGCGCGTGCTGGGCAGTCCCGACATCCTGCTGACCAGCGACCTGGCCCTGCGCCAGGGCGCCGCCCGACTCGGACTGCCCCCGGATGCCCGGAATCTCGCGCGCCACGGGGAGGACTGGGCGCCGTGGCGCAGTTACGCGGGCATGCACCTGTGGCGGGCCGCGGGCACCCCGGCGGCGGACCTGCCCCGCACCCCTTCTTCGGGCAGGTAGCCTGAACAGGTGAAATTCGCCCATCTCAGAGTTGACGGCCAGTCCACCCCGCGTCTCGCGGCGGTCTTCGAGGACGCAGCGCTGTTCCTCGACGAAATCATGGAGGAGGCCCCGCGCGATCTGCAGGACCTGCTCGAAAAGGGCGATGACGAGTTCGACCGGGTGCGCGCCCTGAGCATGCACGCCGCGGCACAGGGAGCCACGCTCACGCCGCTCTCCGAGCTGCGCTACTCCTCGGCGGTGCTGCGACCGCCGCAGATCATCGCGATCGGCGCCAACTACGCCGCCCATTCCTCCGAACTCAAGCTCCGGTCCGAGACCGCGGCGACCGTGTTCTCGCTCTGGCCCAACTCGCTGACCGGGCACGAGTCCACGATCACATGGTCGACCGACCAAACGCAGCAGGTCGACTACGAGGCCGAGCTCGGCGTGATCATCGGCCGGGCCGCCCATAAGGTGTCCGTGGCGGACGCCCTCGACCACGTCTTCGGCTACACCGTCGTGAACGACATCACCGCGCGTGACCTGCAGTTCTCCGAGGCCCAGTGGTCGCGCTGCAAGTCCTTCGACGGCTTCACACCCACCGGCCCCGTCGTCATCACGGCAGACCAGATCGCCGACCCGCAGGACCTGTGGCTCACCACCCACGTCGACGGTCGCATCCTGCAGGACGCCTCGAGCGGCGACATGGTGCGCTCGGTCGCCGAGATCATCTCCTACCTCTCCCAGACATCGACCCTGCTGCCGGGCACGCTGATCTCCACCGGCAGCCCGGGCGGCGCCGGCTACAGCCGCAAACCGCCGGTCTTCCTTCGTGACGGGTCGACCGTGACCATCACGATCGACAAGATCGGTTTCCTGACCACGCACTGCCGCGCAATCTGATTTCCAGCCGGGCGTAAGCTCGGCACCAAATCGTTGTTCCAGGCCCGGGGCGCCGATGCGAACGCGAGGGAGGACGCCATGACAACGATCTCTGTCGTCATCCCCTGCTTCAACGACGCCGGCCTGCTCGCCACCTGCCTCGCTGCCCTGGCCGCCCAGGACCGCCCGGCCGACGAGGTGATCGTCGTGGACAACGCGAGCACGGATGCCACGGCCGCCACCGCCCGCGCCGCCGGAGCGCGCGTCGTGTACGAGCCCGTGCAGGGGATCTGGCCGGCCGCCGCGGCGGGCTACGACGCGGCGACGGGGGACGTGATCGCGCGCCTCGACGCCGACTCCGTTCCTGCCCCCGACTGGCTGGCGCGGCTCGAGTCCGGCCTGGCCCGGTCTCCCGAGGCGGACCTCATCACCGGGACCGGTGACTTCTACGACAGCAGTCCGCTCGTGGCCTGGCTGGGACAGACGTTCTACCTCGGCGGCTACTTCTTCTGGGTCGGCCTCTGGCTCGCGCACCACCCCGTGTTCGGGTCGAATTTCGCCATGCACCGGGATGTCTGGCTGAGAGCCCGTGACCGGGTGCACCGGGAGCGGAGCGACATCCACGACGACCTCGATCTGAGCATGAACCTGGATCCGGCAGTGCAGGTGCGGTACGAGCACACCCTGAGGGTGGGCGTCTCCGGACGCCCGTTCGCCACCTGGAGCGGCTTCGCCCGCCGGGTGCGGTGGGGATTCCGCACCCTCCTGCAGGACTGGCCCGAGGACACCCCCTGGCGCCGGCGCGCCGCCCGGCACCGCCTCCGGGTGCGCACCTGATCAGTCCGACCGACCCGGTCTGCTAGCCAGGTTCGGCCGACCGGTACAACGCGAGCATGTCCCGCGCCAACTGGTGCGGGGTGGTCTCGCACGGGCTGTGTCCGGTGGGGTAGACGCGGAATCGCGCCCCGATGCTGTTCGCGAAGGCGCGGTGGACATCCGTCGACCACAGGTCATGATGGCCCACGGCGACGAGCACGGGGATGGCCGAGTGCCGCAGCAGTGCGCTCAGATCGGGCACGTGCATCAGTAGCCCGACGATCTCGTCAACGCTGCGGCGGTTCGTGTAGGCGAACCGCAGCCGCACCAGGGCGAGGCGGCCGGGCGGAACCCGGTTCAGGTTGGAGACGATGCCCCAGACGATCAGGGAGGCGATCTGGCGCGGACGCAGCACGTAGCTCAACGCGCCGATCCAGCGCACCCGGCGGAACGCCTGGCCGGACTGCGGCGGCACGCCGAGCAGCACCAGGCTCCCGAACAGTTCGGGCCGATCGGCGAAAGCCAGCTCGGCGACGATTCCGGCGAAGGAGTAGCCGAGCACATGCACCGGGGTGCTCCCCGCCGCCAGGAAGGCGATCAGGTCGGCGACGAAGAGGCCGTACTCGTACGGGCTGCCGTCGACGGGGCCGGCGGCGGCCGATTGGTACTGTCCGGCCAGGTCGTAGCTCTCCACCAGGAAGCCGGTGTCGGCGAGCAGGGGCCCCAACAGCACGAAATCTTCTTTGGACCCGGTGGCGCCGGGGAGCAGGACGACCCGCGGATGCCCCGGGTCGCCCACCGCGAAAGCGGCGAGCGCGCCGCTCGGAGCCGGAAAACGGAAGGCCCGGCTACCGGCAGGCAGCACGTTCCAGCCCCGGTCGGGCAGGGTGCGGTCGCGGACGCCGGGGTCCGACGGAGCCGCCCAGCCCGGTTTTCGGCGGTGCGCGGAGCGGTGTTCCCGGATGGACATGGCGTCACAGTAGCGCCGGTGCAGCCGCCCCGCGAGGGGACGTTCGCTCCGCTGCTCGGCGCCCCGCCCCAGGCCGCATCACGCTACTCTGTGGGAGCATCCCGCCCGTCCAGCGCGAGGATTTCCTCCTCCACCGGCCCTCCGTAACCTTCCTTCTGCGGGTCGCCGTGCAGTCCGCCGGAAACCGCATACTCCTCTTCCGGGGAGAGGACGAGCCGCTTGCGCCCGTACAGAGCGAAGACGAGGAGCATGACCACGTAGACCACCGCGATGGCCGCGATCGCCGGTCGGGCCGGTTCGTTGATGAAGAACCCGAAGAAGATCGCCAGCGAGAGGATGCCGGCGACGACCGCACCGGGCACGCCCCACGGGCTGCGGTACGGGCGGTTCGCGTTCGGGAACTTGCGGCGCAGGATCACGAACGAGATCATCTGCAGAATGTACGCGATCACGGCGCCCCAGACCGCGATGTTCAGCACGATGGCTCCTGCCACGCCGCCCGTTCCGCCGAGCGCGTCGACCAGGATCAGAGCCACAAAGCCGATGATTGCCCCGACGAGAAGGGCGACCCCGGGGGTCTGCCGTTTGCCGGTCAGGGAGAGGAACTTCGGGTAGTAGCCGGCCCGGGACAGGGAGTACATGTTGCGTCCGTAAGCGAACATGATGCCCTGCAGGGAGGCGAGCAGGCCGACCAGAGCGAACAGGGCGAGCACCGCGGCAGCCTGGTCGCCGACGATGGCGCGGAAGCCGTCCAACAGGGGCTCCCCCGCGGTGGCGATGTTGGAGGCGCCCACGATCCCGGTGTTCAGGAACAACACGAGCAGGCCCGTGACGATGAGGGTGGTGCGGGCGATCAAGCCAGCCCGGGGGATGTCGCGCACGGGGTTGTGGGCTTCCTCCGCGGCGAGCGGCAGTTCCTCGATTCCGAGGAAGAACCACATGGCATACGGCAGGGCGAACAGGATCGGAATCACCCCGTGCGGCAGGAACTCGGACTGGCCGGCATCGGGCACGATGTCGAAGAGGTTGTCCACGCTGAACAGACCTGAGAAAGCGGCCATGGCGGAGAACACGAGCAGGATGACGATCGAGATGATCGAGACCACGATCGCGAAGGTGAACGAAATGGCCGCGCCGGCGGCATTAAGGCCGATGAACACGGCGTAGAGGATGGCCCACCAGGCCCACGAGGGGAGGGAGAAGCCGAGGAGTTCACTCGTGATGCCATCCGCGTACGAGGCGGAGAAGTAGACGATCACTGCCGTGGTCGCGACGTACTCAATCGTCTCGGCGAGCCCCGTGACGAATCCGCCCCAGGGTCCCAGTGCCGCGCGGGCGAAGGAGTACGCACCGCCGGTGTGAGGCATCGCCGAGGCCATCTCACCGATGCTGAAGATCATGCCGTAGTACATGACGACCAGAAGGGCGAACGCAATCAGCATGCCGCCGAATCCGGCGAAGTCGATGCCGAAGTTCCAGCCGGAGAAGTCGCCCGAGACGACCGCCGCCACAGCGAGGCCCCACAGCCCCCAGATCCCGGCGCTCCGGGTCAATCTGCGTTTCTCGAAGTATCCTGCTTCCGCCGTTGTGTACTGCACGCCTGAGACTTTCAAGGTGTCTTTGGACATCCTGGTTCCTTTGCGCTCTGGTCATGCGCGTCGACACTGTCGACCACACAACGCCGTGAGTTTTTCTTGGCCTGACTATAAGGCCCCCAATGGTTGCGTGTACATACCTTTGCGAGAAAGTTTCGTCGCACCCGGCCCGAAAGTTCTCCCCTGTTCTGGTTCTGATCTGTGGTCTAATGGTCGGGAAGTTGACCATTCAGCCAGGCTCACTGAGGAGATGCTCATGACACCCCGATCCGGAAACCTATCGTTTGAGGACCTGACCGCGCTCGTGGGCTCGGGTGAGATCGACACGGTCGTCGTCGCCTTCACCGACATGCAGGGGCGGTTGGTGGGCAAGCGGGTCTCCGCGCGGCTCTTCCTCGAAGATGTCGCGAGCCATGGCGCGGAATGCTGCAACTACCTGCTCGCGGTGGATGTCGAGATGAATACGGTGGACGGCTACGAGATGTCGAGCTGGAGGCGTGGCTACGGCGATATGGCGATGATCCCCGACCTCGCCACGCTGCGCCGGGCGCCGTGGCTCCCGGGCGCCGCGCTCGTCACAGCCGACCTGCAGTGGCTGGACAAGACGCCGGTCGTGGCCTCCCCGCGTCAGATCCTGAAAGCGCAGCTGGCGCGTCTGGCCGAACGTGGGCTCGTGCCCTACGTGGGCACCGAGCTGGAGTTCATCGTCTTCGACGACGGTTACCGGGAGGCGTGGAAGAAGGGTTACCGAGACCTGACCCCGGCCAGCGATTACAACATCGACTACGCGCTGCTCGCTTCCACTCGGATGGAACCGCTGCTGCGGGACATCCGGAATGCCATGGACGGCGCGGGGATGTACTGCGAAGGCGTCAAAGGCGAGTGCAACCTCGGCCAGCAGGAGATCGCCTTCCGTTACACGGACGCCCTCGCCACCTGCGACAATCACTCGATCTACAAGAACGGGGCCAAGGAAATAGCGGATGCGCACGGCAAGAGCCTGACCTTCATGGCCAAGTTCAACGAGCGTGAGGGCAACAGCTGCCACATCCACATCAGCCTGCGCGGCACGGACGGGTCGGCGGTCTTCGCCGAGAAGGGTGCGGATCACGGCATGTCGAAGCTTTTCCGCCACTTCCTCGCCGGCCAGGTGGCCGTCATGCGCGAACTCACCCTCTTTTCCGCCCCCAACATCAACTCCTATAAACGTTACGTCGCGGGCAGCTTCGCGCCCACGGCGATCGCCTGGGGGCTGGACAACCGCACCTGCGCACTGCGAGTGGTGGGAGCCGGTTTGGGCCTTCGGGTGGAGAACCGGGTGCCCGGCGGCGACGTGAACCAGTATTTGGCCGTGGCCGCGCTGATCGCGGCCGGCCTCCACGGCATCGAGAACGAAATGGAGCTGGACGATGCTTTCGTCGGCAACGCGTACGAGAGCGATGCGGAGCGGGTGCCGGCCTCGTTGAGGGAGGCCACCGCACTGTTCGCGACCTCCGCGGTCGCCCGGGAAGCCTTCGGCGACGAGGTCGTCGACCACTACCTCAACAATGCCCGGACCGAACTGGCTGCCTACGACGCGGCGGTGACCGACTGGGAGCGGGTGCGCGGCTTTGAACGACTCTGAGCTCTCGAGGCCTCGACCCGTCATCGGCCTGACCACCTATCTCGAACAGTCACAAACCGGAGTCTGGGATGTGCCGGCCGCTTTCCTCCCCCAGGTCTACTTCGACTCGGTGACCCGGGCCGGCGGGATCGCCGTGCTCCTACCCCCGCAGCCGGCCAGCCCCGCCATCGCCGCTGGGGTCCTCGACCGGCTGGACGGCCTGATCATCACCGGGGGCAAGGACGTCGACCCGGCGAGATACGGCCAGTCGTCCCACGCTGCCACCGATGAGCCCCGTCCCGACCGGGACGACTGGGAGCACGAGCTCCTGCTCGAGGCCATCGCCCGCGAGTTGCCCTTCCTCGGGATCTGCCGGGGTGCCCAAATGCTCAACGTGGTTCTCGGCGGTACCCTGCACCAGCACCTGCCTGACGTGGTCGGCCACGGCGGCTACCAGGCCGGCGGCGGCGTTTTCAACGCGGTGGAGGTTGAACTCCACCCGCAATCCCAGTTGCACGGGCTGCTCGACGGTGGCACCGCCCCGCTCGCCGTGCCCGTTTACCACCACCAGTCCATCGACCGCGTGGGCGAGCGCCTCGTCGTCACCGCCCGCAGCCTCGAGGGCGTCGTGCAGGCCGTCGAGCTCGACGGCGTTCCCTTCGGGGTCGCGGTTCAGTGGCATCCCGAACAGGACGACGCGGACATCCGTCTCTTCGCGGGCCTCGTCGACGCGGCCGCCCAATACCGGGCCGACCGGCAGAGAGAGGAACGATCGTGAGCAGTTACACCGTCATCAACCCCGCCGATCAGACCGAGGTGTCGATCGTCGAGCACGTCGATCTCGCGGGCACCGACGAGGCTGTACGCCGCGCCGTAGCAGCGCAGCGGCTCTGGGCCCAGGTGGCCCCCGCCGACAAAGCACTGGTGCTGAGGCGGTTCGCCGACGCCGTGGACGGGGACCGGGAGAACCTGGCCCGAATCGAAGTGATGAACTCGGGGCATCCGATCACGCAGGCCCGCTGGGAGGCCGGCCACGTGCGTGATGTACTGACCTACTACTCTGCTGCGCCCGAGCGCCTCTTCGGCCGGCAGATTCCCGTGGCGAACGGACTGGACGTGACCTTCCACGAGCCTCTCGGCGTGGTGGGCATCATCACGCCGTGGAATTTCCCGATGACGATCGCGGCCTGGGGCTTCGCGCCCGCCCTCGCGGCCGGAAACGCGGTGCTGCTCAAGCCCGCGGAATGGACGCCGCTGTCCAGCATCCGTTTGGGCGAACTCGCCCAGGCGGCCGGTCTGCCTGACGGCCTGTTCCAGGTGCTGCCGGGGCGCGGCTCCGTGGTCGGTGAGCGTTTCGTCACCCATCCCTCGGTGCGGAAAGTCGTCTTCACCGGGTCGACCGCCGTGGGCAAACGCATCATGGCGGGGTGCGCCGACCAGGTCAAACGGGTCACCCTCGAACTCGGCGGCAAGAGCGCCAATATAGTCTTCGCCGACTCGGACCTGGAGAAGGCCGCCGCGACGGCGCCCTACGGGGTGTTCGAGAACGCCGGCCAGGACTGCTGTGCACGCAGCCGAATCCTGGTAGAGCGGAGCGTCTACGACCGGTTCATGGAACTGCTCGAACCGGCCGTGACCGGAGTGCGCGTGGGCGACCCGGCCGATGAGGCGACCGAGATGGGTCCGCTGGTCTCGGCCGCTCACCTCGCGTCGGTCAGGAGCTATGTGCCGGTGGGTTCCCCCGTCGCCTTCCGCGGCAACGCACCGACCGGTCCCGGCTTCTGGTTCCCGCCCACCGTGTTGACCCCCGATTCCCGCTCCGACCGCTGCGTGACGGACGAGATATTCGGCCCCGTGGTCACCGTGCTGCCCTTCCAGGACGAGGCGGATGCCGTGCGGCTGGCCAACGACACCGAGTACGGGCTCTCCGGCTCGATCTGGACCAGGGACGTCGGCCGAGCCCTCCGGGTGGCGCGCTCCGTCGAATCCGGAAACCTCTCGGTCAACTCGCACTCATCCGTGCGGTATTCGACACCGTTCGGGGGCTTCAAACAGTCCGGGCTCGGCCGCGAATTGGGCCCGGACGCCCCCCTGAGCTTCACCGACACCAAGAACGTCTTCATCGCCGTCGATTGAAGCGGCGATCCCGAAACAACCTTCTTTCCAGTCGATCCCGCCCGCCAGAACCTCACACCAAGGAGAACTCCAGCCATGAGCAGCCTCACCCCCATCGATCTCACGCAACGGCTCGCGGGCAAGGTCGCCGTGATCACCGGCGGTGCCAGCGGCATCGGACTGGCCACCGCAAAACGATTCGCCGCAGAGGGGGCGACCGTCGTGATCGGCGACCTCGACGAAACATCGGGCCTCGCTGCCGCGGAACTGGTCAACGGACTCTTCGTCAAGGTGGACGTGACTGACCAGGACCAGGTCGACACACTCTTCGACACCGCCTATCTCACCTTCGGCTCGGTCGACGTGGCCTTCAACAACGCCGGGATCTCACCGCCCGACGACGACTCGATCGAGACCACCGAGCTGCCGGCCTGGCAGAAGGTACAGGACGTCAACCTGAAATCCGTCTACCTCTGCTGCCGGTCCGCTCTGCGATACATGGTCAAGCAGGGCGGTGGTTCGATCATCAACACTGCCTCGTTCGTGGCGGTGCTCGGCTCGGCCACGAGTCAGATCTCCTACACCGCGTCGAAGGGCGGCGTGCTGGCGATGAGCCGTGAGCTCGGCGTGCAGTTCGCCCGGCAGGGCATCCGGGTCAACGCCCTCTGCCCGGGCCCGGTGAACACTCCCCTGCTACAGGAACTGTTCGCCAAAGACCCGGAACGGGCGGCCCGGCGTCTCGTGCACATCCCGGTCGGGAGGTTCGCGGAGCCGGAGGAACTTGCCGCCGCTGTCGCGTTCCTGGCCAGCGACGACTCCTCGTTCATCACCGGATCCACGTTCCTCGTCGACGGCGGCATCAGCTCGGCCTACGTGACGCCGGAATGACCTGACTCAAAACCGTGATGAACTAGATGAACTAGGAGTCTGCATGGAGGGCGGAGACAGACCGTGATCGACGAACAGCCGGGCCTGGACAGCGGCCTACTGCTGCGCCCCGTCCACGGCGGCAACGCTTTCGAAGAGACTGTGCAGCGCCTGCTGCAGACGGTGCGGCTGGGATTGATCGCACCGGGCGAGCGCCTGCCCGCCGAACGCGAGCTCGCCGCCATGCTCGCCGTCAGCCGGGACACCGTCCGGGACGCCATCGCGTCCCTCGCGGAGGCCGGTTACCTGGTCTCCCGGCGCGGACGGTACGGCGGCACCTTCGTCAGCGACGCCCTTCCCAGGCAGACACCCGGGGTCGACCACAGCGGCGAGCTGGTGACCCGCCGGGACATCCCTCCCACGGAAATCGAGGATGCACTCACCCTGCGAGAGATCCTTGAGGTCGGGGCCGCTCGGCACGCCGCCGCACGCACTCTGTCCCCCGCCGAACGCGAGGTGCTCTGGCACAGCCTGAGCGATTCGATCGGCGCGGCCGGGGAGGACTACCGCCGCCTCGACTCTCGGCTGCACCTCACCATCGGAGAACTGGCCGGATCCCCCTCCCTCGTGCCACTACTGGCCGAGGTCCGGATGCGCGTGAACGAGCTGCTCGACCAGATCCCCTCGCTCGGCCCGAACATCGCTCACTCCGACCGACAACACGAACAGATCGTCACCGCGATCCTGACCGGAAGACCTGACGCGGCGGCGCACGCGATGGCCGAGCACCTGGCCGGTACGGCACTGCTCCTGCGCGGCTTTCTGGAATAGAAAACGGGGCAGGGGTACGGCTCGCCGCACCCCTGCCCCACGTGTCTGCCTACGCGCCGAGCAGCGCCTCGATCGGGCCGCGCACGAAGAAGACCAGGAACCCGGCCGCGACGATCCAGAGCAGCGGGCTGATCTCGCGCGCCTTGCCGGAGAACGAGCGCACCAGCACCCAGCTGATGAAGCCGGCCCCGATGCCGTTGGCGATCGAGTAGGTCAGCGGCATCACGAGGATGGTCAGGAAGACCGGGAGCACGATCGAGAAGTCCGAGAAGTCGATGAACCTGATCTGGGACACCATCATCGCGCCGACGATCACGAGGGCGGCCGCGGCCACCTCGAGCGGAACGATCTGGGTGAGCGGGGTGAAGAACATGGCGGCGAGGAACAGAAGCCCCGTCACCACGTTGGCCAGGCCCGTGCGCGCCCCCTCGCCGATGCCGGCCCCGGACTCGATGAACACCGTGTTCGAGGAGGCGGACGTGGAACCACCCATGACGGCGCCGACGCCCTCCACGATCAGGGCCGACTTCAGACGCGGGAAGTTGCCCTTGTCGTCGGCGATCCCGGCCTCGTTCGCCAGGCCGGTCATGGTGCCCATCGCGTCGAAGAAGTTCGTGAAGACGAGCGTGAAGACCAGCATCAGCGCGGCGAGCACGCCGATCCGTTCGAATGCGCCGAAGCTGACCTGGCCGACCAGGCTGAGGTCAGGCAGGGACACGATGGAGGTCGGCACGACCGGCGCGTTCAGGTTCCAGCCGTTCGGGTTCTGGCCGAGCGACGGGCCGACCTTGAAGATGGCCTCCAGGATCACGGCGATCAGAGTGGTGGCGACGATGCCGATCAGGAGGGCGGCCTTGACCTTGCGGGCGACCAGGATGCCGAGGATGATCAGGCCGATCACGAACACGGTCGTCGGCAGGCTCACGACGGAGCCGTTCTCGCCCAGCTGCACCGGCGGCGAGGCCGTGCCGCTCGAGCGGACGAAGCCGGAGTCGACCAGCCCGATGAACGCGATGAACAGGCCGATGCCGACCGTGATGGCGATCTTCAGCTGGCGGGGAACGGCGTTGAAGATGAGTTCGCGCAGACCGGTCGAGGCCAGCAGCACGATGATCAGGCCGTTGATGACCACGAGGCCCATGGCCTCTGCCCAGGTCACCTGGCCCACGACACTCACGGCCAGGAAGGAGTTGATGCCGAGGCCGGCGGCGAAGCCGAACGGCAGCCGGGCGATGACGCCGAAGAGGATGGTCATGACGCCGGCGGTGAGGGCGGTGACCGCGGCGACCTGCGCGTTGGGCAGCCATCCGCCGGCCACGTCGACCGCGGCCTGGTCGGCGCTGAAGCCGCCGAGGATGAGCGGGTTGAGGATGACGATGTAGGCCATCGTGACGAACGTCACCAGGCCGCCGCGGATCTCCCGGCCCCAGGTGGAGCCGCGCCCCGTGATCTCGAAGTACCGGTCGAGCCGGGCGCGGGTGCCCGATTTCTCGGCGCTTGATTTCTCGGAGCCCGATTTCTCGGCGCCCGTGGCCGGGGTGTCCGGCTTCGGGGCAGGGTTGGATGACGTGTGGGTCTCTGTTTCAGAAATGGGGTTCTCCTGGTGGCCGACTCAGCTGATTCTCAGTTCTCCAGTTTACGGCCCCGGAGACCGTCCGGATTCCCGCGAGTCCGCCGGCCGGCGGCTCAGATGTGCGGGACGAAGGCGCCCCAGGCGCGTCGGCGGCCACCGAGCGGGTCGGACTCGATCCGGTCGACGGAGTCGATGATCAGGGTCTGGCGGTCGACCTCGTCGTAGCGGGGCCAGGCGGCATCCGGACTGCCGGTGGCCGCGAAGGCCAGCCACCAGTCCTGCATCCGTCTGCCCACCGCCTGGAACTGGCGCCGCCCGCCGAGCGCCGTCATGCCGCGGCCGGGCCAGCCGTCGAGCCGGTCGAACAGGGGGAACAGCTCGAGCCCGTGGGTGGCGTCGAGCCCCATCGCCCGCAGCAGCCGCGGGGCGGCGTCGAACCGGTAGAAATGCACCGGCGCATAGCGCGAGTGACGCTCCCCCACCCGCACGCTCGGGTACCAGAACGAGAAGTCGCCGCCGAAGTCCAGCGCGGGGCGGAGGGCCGGGATGCCGGGGTACTGCGCCTTCAGGGCCTTCCGCGCCTTCTTGCGGGTGTTGCCGAAGACGGCGCTGATTCGCTTCGGCGTGGTGGCGAGGATGTCGATCCGCCCGCTGAACAGGGATCCCTCGCGGGCGTTCGTGCCGATGATCAGCGGAACCCGGTGCGCGCGCCCGTCGCGGAAGGCGTCAAGCGGGCGTTCGGGCAGGAAGTCGCCGTCGATGACGGGCGAGAGCGGGATGGTGCCCGGGTACCGGTCGGGCGCGCGCCGGGTGAGGTCGGTGGTCGCCTCGGCCAGCCGCGCCGGATCCGCCGCGATGAGCAGGGCCGCCGGGTCCGGCGCCGGCTGCCCCGGGTCCGCCTGTCCGGCCGCGCCGCTCCGCCGGGCCAGGAGGCTGACGAAGTCGCCGGCCCACTCGGCGGTGATCTCCGGCGAGTAGACGGCGTTCGGAGGGGCGCTCTGGGCGATGGCGCGGTGGAACAGCCCGGCGGCGGCGGGAACGGTCATCAGGGTGGTCACGGCGTTGCCGCCGGCCGACTCGCCGAAGAGAGTGACGGCATCCGGGTCGCCACCGAAGGACGCGATGTTGTCCCGCACCCATTCGAGGGCCGCCACCTGGTCGCGCAGCCCGAGGTTGCTCTCGAACGGCCGTTCCGGCGTGGAATACCGACTGAAGTCGAGGTAGCCGAGCGCGCCCAGGCGGTAGTTGATGCTGACGTAGACGATGCCGCCCCGGCGCACGAGGCCCTCGCCCTGCCGGGGCACTTCCCGCGAGGACCCCACGCTGTAGGCCCCGCCGTGCACGAAGACCATCACCGGCCGCAGCGGGCGGCGGCCTGCCGGGCCGGCCTGCTTCACCGAAGCGTCGGGCTCGTCGGGTGCGAGCACGTTGAGGTTCAGGCAGTCCTCGCTCTGCGGGATGCGCGGGTGCGCGCCGATGAACTGGCCGCGGTGGCTCTGAGTGGCAACGGGGCCGAAGGACCCGGCGTCCCGCACGCCAGGCCACGACCCGGCCGGCTGCGGTGCCCGGAAACGGAGTTGCCCCACCGGGGCCGCGGCATACGGAATCCCCCGCCAGGCCCGCACGCCGCGCTCGCGGACCCCCCGCACCACACCGGCCCCGACTCGTACCTCGAGGGGGTCGGTGCGAGTCGGTTGTGCGCTTGGTATCACCGTCCGATCCTATTTCTTCACTACGATCGGAACTACGAACGACATGGAAACGAGAAACAATGGCTCTGCCCTGGACCCTGCACGGCGACGGTAAAACGGTCGGAGCCACCGATGTCGTCGGCCCCGGTGAGCGCCTCAACTGGCCGCTCACCATCGGGATCGGCGCCCAGCACGTCGTGGCCATGTTCGGAGCCACCTTCCTGGTGCCGCTGCTGACGGGCTTCCCGCCCAGCACGACCCTGCTCTTCTCCGGCATCGGCACCCTGCTCTTCCTGCTGATCACGCGGAACAGGCTGCCCAGCTACCTCGGCTCCTCCTTCGCCTTCATCGCCCCGATCACGGCCGCCACCGCCACCGCCGGCATGGGCAGCGCCCTGTTCGGCATCATCGTGGTCGGTCTGCTCCTGGCCCTGATCGGTCTGGTCGTGCAACTGACCGGAACCGGCTGGATCGACGCGTTGATGCCCCCCGTGGTGTCCGGCGCGATCGTCGCCCTGATCGGTTTCAACCTGGCCCCGGTCGCGAAGTCGAACTTCGCCCTGGCCCCGCTGACCGCGATCATCACGCTCGCGGCCGTCATCCTCTCGACCGTGCTGTTCCGCGGCATCCTGGGCCGGCTGTCGATCTTCATCGGCGTGGTCGTCGGTTACATCGCCGCCGTCGTTGCTGGCGAGGTCGACTTCAGCGGCGTGGGCGAGGCGGCGTGGATCGGCCTGCCGCAGTTCACCTCGGCCATGAACCCGCTCGACAACCCCGCCGCCGCGCTGGGCATCCTGCCCGCCTTCCTGCCCGTCGTGCTCGTGCTGGTGGCCGAGAACGTGGGCCACATCAAGGGCGTCGCCCAGATGACGGATGCGAAGGTGAACCACCTCACGGGCCGCGCCCTGATGGCCGACGGCCTGGCCACGATGCTCGCCGGTTTCAGCGGCGGGTCGGGCACCACCACGTACGGCGAGAACATCGGCGTCATGGCCGCCACTCGGATCTACTCCACCGCCGCCTACTGGGTGGCCGGCCTGGTCGCGATCCTGCTCGGCCTCTCCCCCAAGATCGGGGCGGTCATCAACACCATCCCGGCGGGCGTCCTCGGCGGCGTGACCACAGCCCTGTACGGACTGATCGGCATCATCGGCGTCAAGATCTGGCTCGACAACAAGGTCGACTTCAGCAAGCCGGTCAACCAGTTCACCGCCGCCACGGCGCTGATCATCGGCATCGCCGACTACACCTTCACGGCCGGCACCCTCAGCTTCAACGGCATCGCGCTCGGAACGGTGGCCGCGATCGTGATCTACCACCTGATGACGTGGGTAGCCAGGGTGCGCGGCACCACGAGGTAGCCGCCGCCGCAGCTGCCGCGGCAGCCGCTGCCGCTGCCGCTGCCGCTGCCGCTGCCGCTGCCGCAGTCGTCTCGGTTCCCCGCGCACATGCTCGTGCTCCGGTGCGCGTGCAGCGCCGCTACGCGCGTGGCACACCACCCGCGAAGGGGCGCACCTCCCGCGCGCGTCCAGAGTGCCCGTTCCGGTCGAGAGTGACCGGCACAGTAGGCACTCTCGACCGGAACGGGCACTCTCACACGGCAGCGAGTGTCCACCGCTCGAGCTCAGACGGATGCGACGGGCTCCGGTCCGGCTCGCGGCTCACGGCTCACGTTCCCGCTCGCGGCGCAGGCTCCACCGTGAGCCCCGAGCCCCGGGGTGCGCCGCGAGCAGCACACCGGGGTCGCGGCGGCATCCGTTGCCACGAAACCGGTCCACGGATGCCGAGAGCCGTCCTCCGGCCAGGACCCGAGAGTCACCCTTCGGCCGGTCGGCGCCGGCACCCACGCGCGTGCTGCGCCGCTTCGCGCGCGGCGTGCCACCAGCGAAGGGGCGCAGCTACCGCGCAGCTCCCGCGCAGCTCCCGCACGACGGTGCGCAGCTACCGCGCCAGGCCCCGTGCGGCACGCGACAGTGCCCGTTCCGGTCGAGAGTGACCGGCAGAACGGGCACTCTCGACCGGAACGGGCACTGGGGCGGGGACAGCCCAGCGCGGGGCGGAGCGCGGCAGCGAGGCGGAGCGCGGCAGCGAGGCGGAGCGGCTAGCCGTGCAGGGCGGGCACGATCAGGTAGACGCCGAAGATGACCGCCCCGGCGCACAGGACGAAACAGGCGTAGGCGCCCAGCACGGCGGCCTTCTTCTGGCCTCGGGTCAGCGGGGTGGCGGCGGCCTTACGCGCGCGCTTGGCCTCCTTCGCGGCCCGCTTGGGGGTGAGCACCGTGATGGCGCCGGTGAACTCGGCCGGTTCGACGACCGGAACGCGTCCGGCGGTGGTGAGCAGCCGCAGGCCGAGCGAGTAGAGACTCACCACGACCGCGGACGAGACGAGGGACGCGAACGCCACGACGAAGAATGCGGCCCAATCGATCACAGCGCGACCTTCTTCCGGTCCGTGCGGGAGACTTTGCGGGGGGTCTTCCGGATTTTCACGACGCGCCCGGCGTCGTCGATGTCGTGCAGGTTGTCGTGTGTGACCCGGGTGGCGCGGGACCGGCGGAACAGCAGGGCGACGAGGAGGGAACCGAGGACCAGGTCGAGGACGATGCCAATCGGGCCCAGCAGAGCCAGCCCGGCCGCGAATGCGCCCATAATGGCCGAGGCCGGCAGGGTGAGCACCCAGCCGAGCACGATCTGCCCGGCCATACCCCAGCGCACGGTCGAGCCGCGTCGGCCCATGCCGGACCCGATGACGGACCCGGAGGCGACCTGCGTGGTGGAGAGGGCGAAACCGAGGTGGCTGGACGCGAGGATGGTCGCGGCGGTGCTGGTCTCCGCCGCGAAGCCCTGGGCCGGCTTGATCGCGGTGAGACCGCGACCCATGGTGAGAATGATGCGCCAGCCGCCGCTGTACGTGCCGATCGCGATCGCGACGGCGCAGGCGATGATGACCCACGGCTGCGGGCCGGTGCCCACGTCCTGCATCCCGCTGGCGATCAGGGTGAGGGTGATGACGCCCATGGTCTTCTGGGCGTCGTTGGTGCCGTGAGCCAGGGCCACCAAGGAGGAGGAGAAGATCTGGGCGTAACGGAAGCCGCCGCGGCCATCCGCTTTGCCGCTGTCACGGCGGGTGATGAAGTAGGCCAGCCTGGTGGCCAGGAACGCCACGACACCGACCGTCAGCGGGGCGATCAGGGCGGGCAGGATGACCTTGGCGAGCACGACGTCGTAGGCCACGGCCTGGGAGCCGATGCCGATGATGGTGGCGCCGATCAGGCCGCCGAACAGGGCGTGGCTCGAACTGGACGGCAGACCGCGCAGCCAGGTGAGCAGGTTCCAGACGATGGCGCCGATCAGGCCGGCGAAGATGATCTCCGGGGTGATCTGGACGCCGCCGTCACCTTCCTTGATGATGCCGCCGGAGATCGTTTTGGCGACCTCCGTGGACAGGAACGCGCCGACCAGATTGAGGATGGCCGCCAATCCCACGGCGACCCTGGGCCGCATGGCGCCGGTTGCGATGGGGGTGGCCATGGCGTTCGCGGTGTCATGGAAACCGTTGGTGAAGTCGAAAATCAGGGCCAGCGCAATGACGAGCGCGACAATCAGGGTGAAATCCACCGGCGTCTTTCTCTGGGTGTACGACAGCCGGGGTTATCTCAAGCTGCAAAGCAGGAACAATCCTGACACTCGGGGGCAGGCGGGTCAATTCAAAGCGCAAACCAGGCCCTGGTCCACCACCGTCGCGAGGTCTGCCCCGAAGGTGAAGGTGGCCCGCACCGGAATTCCGGCGAGCACGCCCGGCAGCCAGTGCCGGGCGTCGTCCCACATCTCGTCAACGGGCAGGGCCGCCACATCGAACCACTCCGGGTTCAGCTCGTCCGACTCACGCGGGGTCCCCGTCCACTCCGTGCAGACGAACACGCTCGACTCCTGGCTCCAGGCCTCCCGGTGCGGGAACAGGTAGGTCAGCAGACCCATCGGGGTGAGCACGGATGCCGTCACGACCAGGCCGGACTCCTCCTCGATCTCCCGGACCATCGCCTGCACGGCCGTCTCCCCCGGCTCGAGCTTGCCGCCGAGGCCGACGATGTTGCCAAGGCCCAGACCCTTCTTCTTGCGGCCGAGCAGCACCTGCAGGTCTCCCGCCGGGGTGCGACGGGTGAGATAGCAGACGCACACCTGGGGAAGGGACATGATTCCATCGTATTAGGCTGCTGAGATGAACTTCGTGCCCGCATCCGGAACCATCACCATGTTCACCACGACCTGGTGCGGCTATTGCTCGCGCCTGAAGTCGCAGCTCGACAAGGTGGGCATCGGCTACACCGAGGTCAACGTGGAGGAGGTCGAGGGCACCTCGGAACTCGTGATGAGCCTGAACAACGGCAACCGCACCGTGCCGACCATCCTCTTCCCCGACGGGTCGAGCGCCACGAACCCGTCGCTGGCCCAGGTGCAGGCCAAACTCGCCTGACGTCCGGCATTCGCTGAATCCCTGACCACGCCTTAACGAGCTGAGGGGCCCCGGATCAGATCCGGGGCCCCGCAGCTCGTGGTGCGGGTTTAGCCGAACAACACAGCGGCCTCGTCGTACCGCGCCTGCGGCACGGTCTTCAGGCCGATGGTCGCGTCGGCGATGCTGACGATCTCGATGTCGGTGCCGCGCAGCGATACCATGGAACCCCACTGGCCGGCGAAGACGGCGTCGACCGCGGCCATGCCGAGGCGGGTCGCGAGCACGCGGTCGTAAGCCGACGGGGCCCCGCCGCGCTGGGTGTGGCCGAGCACGGTGGCGCGGGACTCGATGCCCGTGCGCTCCTCGATCATCGGGGCGATCATTTCGCTGATGCCGCCGAGGCGCGGACGGTCGAACGCGTCCAGGCCCTTGGTCGAGAGCGCTTGTTCCATTCCGGCGAGCTTGAAGCCCTCGGAGACGACCAGCACGGGTGCACGACCGCGGTCACGCACGTGCAGCACCCACTCGCAGATCTGCTCGATGGTCTGCGGCTGCTCCGGGGTCAGGATGGCGTGCGCGCCGCCGGCCATGCCGGAGTGCAGTGCGATCCAGCCCACGTGGCGGCCCATCACCTCGACGATCATGCACCGGCCGTGCGACTCGGCGGTGGTGCGCAGCCGGTCGATGGCCTCAGTGGCGATTTCGACCGCCGTGTTGAACCCGAACGAATAATCGGTGGCCTCGAGGTCGTTGTCGATCGTCTTGGGGACGCCGACGATCTTGATGCCGGCATCCGTCAGACGACGCGCGGCGGTAAGGGTTCCCTCGCCACCGATCGCGATGATCGCGTCGATGCCCTCCGCGTCCATCGTCTTCTGGATATTAACGGGACCGCCGCGTTCACCCTCGAAGGGGTTCGTCCGGGAGCTGCCCAGGATCGTTCCGCCCTGCCGGGAGAGACCACGCACGCTGTGGCGGTCCAGGGTCATAAAGTCGCCCTCTACAAGGCCTTTCCAGCCGTTGCGTATGCCAACGAATTCGGCGTCGAGGACGCGGACTCCCTTGAGTACGGAACCGCGGATAACGGCGTTGAGTCCGGGGCAGTCTCCACCGCTGGTGAGGATACCTATTTTCATTTGTGGTTACTCCTTGTTGCGAGCGATCATGTTCGGCGCCTTCACCGCCTCCTCATGATGGACCCGAGGTGGGCCCGGTTTCAAATCAACGCCGGTGAGGGGCGCTTCCTACAGCTCCCCGTCGAGCGCCTGGGTGAGCAGGTAGATCAGTGCGCTGGCCTGCACGGAGTCAGCGGAAGAGATTTCTTCCTCGGCGCCGTCGAGGGCTCGGGCGGCGAGGCCCTGCTTGCTCCCGATCAGCTCGGCAATGCGCGCGTCGATCGTGTGCGCGGCGATGATCCGCCAGGCCGTGACCGGCTCGTCCTGGCCGATCCGGTGCACCCGGTCGATGGCCTGGGTCTGTTCCGCCGCGGTCCAGCTGAGCTCGGCGAGCACGACGTGGGATGCGGCCTGCAGGTTGACGCCGACGCCGGCGGCGGACAGGGAGCAGACCACGACGGCCACCCCCGGGTCGTCGTTGAAGGCGTCGATGGCCGCCTGGCGAGCCAGGGCGGTCTGGTCCCCGCGCAGGGACACCGTGCGCAGGCCGCGCCGAGCGAAGATGTCTTCCGCGGCATCCATCACATCGATGTGCTTGGCGAAGAACACGACCTTGCCGACCGAGTGTGCCAGCTGCACGGCGTAGTCCGCCGCGAGGGCGGCCTTGGCCTGGCCGATCTTGCGCACCATGGTGAAGACGTTCTCCCCCGTGCTCTGCCCCTTCGATTCCTCGAGTTCGGCGTGCGCGACGGCGCGGACGAAAGCGGCCCTCTGCTCGCCGTCGAGCACCGGCGGCGTCTGGCCCGGGTGGCGGGCGGCCACGAGCGAGTGGTACCGGGTGACCAGGCGGGCGGCGAGCTCGCGTTCGGCCTGGCGGATGGAGCGCCCGAGGTCGTCGTCCAGCTCGACCGGCAGGTCGGCGATGCGCTTGGCCGGCAGGTCGGCGGCGACATCGACCTTGCGGCGGCGCACGATGCCCATGTCGATCACGGCGGCGCGCGCCGCGGAGTAGAAGCCGGAATCCGCCGGGGTCAGCCCGATGGCTTCGAGCCTGGCCATCAGCTTGGCGGTGGGCTTGTCGCCGTCGATCCAGCCCAGGAACTGCCAGATCGCACGGAAATCGTCGACGTCGTTGATCAGCGGCGTACCGGTCAGGGCCATCAGCAGCGGGTTCCCTCCCGGGGTGCGGCGGCGGATCTGCTCGGCCAGGGCCAGCACGTGCTTGGACCGCTGGGACTGGAGGTTCTTGATGAAGTGCGCCTCGTCGACGACCATGCCTTTGAACCCGAGGGTACCGAGCCAGGTGCGGTGCCGGTCGAGAACGTCGTAGTTGACGATGACCACGTCGGCGAACGCGTCGAGGGTGTCGCCGTCACCGTGGATGACGGTGGCCCGGCGGTTCGGCGTCCACAGTTCCACCTCACGGACCCAGTTCATCTTGACGACGTTGGGGACGATGGCGAGCAGCGGGTATGACCCGCTGACGGATGCCGCGAGCAGGCTCTGCGCCGTCTTGCCGAGTCCCGGCTCGTCGGCGAGCAGGTAGCTGCGGTGGCCGAGGCGCGCGCTTTCGACGAACCGGGCCTGGTGACGCATCAGCTCCATGCCGCGAGGCGAAAGCCGGTCGACGCGGGGCGCCTCGGGCAGGTCCATGCTGGCGGCCTGGCCGCCGGAGCCGTACTCGAAGGATTTGAACAGCGAGCCGATCAGCTCCCAGTTGGCGAGACGGCGGCCGGAGACGACCGGCGGAGCCTGCGCGGCACTGAAATCGGGCGCGAGGAACGGGTTGGCCAGCTGCCGGGCCTTGACCGACTGCGGGATGACCTGGTTGACCGGCATCTCGGGCTTGGCTTCGGGCTCCCGGGTGATGATGAGCTCGTCCGGGGACAGCTCGGCGCCGGATTCGATCAGCCAGTCGCGGCGGAACCGCTGCGCGACCGTGGACACCCCCGCGTCGGGTTCGAGCAGGGTGATCAGGCTGGTGTCGCGTGCCGCGGTCTTCGCCAGGATCTGCGCGATCCCGTCGAGGCGCTTGAGGAGTTCGGCGCGGTTGGCGTCGGTGAGTTCCTTGTCGCCCTTGACCCGGGCGCGCTCCTCGCGCATGAGCAGCGCGATGACCTGGTACTTGGTGCGGTTGGTCGGGCCGAGCTTCGCGCCGGTCTGCGCCTTCGCCTCGACCTCGCGCACCTTGCGGGCGAGGATCGGGATGATGGGGGCGTCATCGTCACGGGAACGGGGTCGCTGCCGCTGGCGACCTCCGGCGGCGGCACGGGTATTCGAACCGGCGGCCTGGTGGCGGGTGTATGCCATTCTTCTCCAACTTCACAGCAGCGCGGCAAAGAGAACCGTGCTCGACGTGGTGCGGCATCCGTGGATACCGGTGCGATCGATACGCCGAGGCCTGATCAAGCATCGTGTCACCGACATTAGTGGCACCGAGATTCGTGCGCCCGCATTCTCGATGTGGCAGCCGGTCAGTGTGGCAGCACGGTCGAGGCGGTCAGCGGGCTTTCGCGGCGTGGGGCCAGTCTACGCCCGCGGGTCCCTACTGATGCACCGGCACCTTGGTTCTGACGCCGACGATGATGAAGACCAGGGCGGCGATGAACTGGGCGGACACCCAGCCCTGGCCGTGCAGCTCGATCACGACGATCGGGTTCCACAGCACGGCGATCGGCACGAGCGCGATCAGCCACAGGTACGCCTTCGACTGGACGGCGAAGACGCAGATGATCAGCGCGAGGATGCTCACCGCGTACCGGATGATGATGTAGCTTTCCGAGTCCAGCAGGGCCAGCCCGCCGAGCAGGATGACGGCGCCGAGCAGGCCGGGCGCGAGCGCGGAACGACTGAATGTGGGTTCGACCGGGGTGCCCATCAGACTCCTCCTCCTCCGCCACCGCCGCCGCCCCCGCCGACCGAGCCTCCCCCGCCCGAACCGGAACTGGAGGAACTCGAGGCGCTCCCCGACCAGGATGCCGAGGTGGAGCTGGAGAACGAGTTCAGGCCGGCGGCGAACCAGACCGGACTGAACGGGGCGGAGCCAGCGTACCAGTCCGGCTCCAAGCCGCTCCGGGCGTAGTAGTCGCCGAGCACCTGCGACCACGCGGTCTCCTGGCCGAAGAGAACCGCGAAGGGCAGCAGCCGCTCGTAGAGCTTGAGCACCTGCAGCGGATCGGCCGGGTCGAGCGCGGCATCCCGGACGACGTCCGGGCCGAGAACGGATGCCGCATCCGGCCGGTAGGGCGACCGCAGCGCTCCCTCGGGGCTCTGCAGCACCCGCAGCCGTTCGGTCTCGGCGACGCCGATGTACAGCCGCACGCCCGCCAGGTAGTCGCGGAGTTCGGCGCCGGCCGGGGTGAGCGGCCGCACGCTGGCGGCGAGCGCGATGGTCGCGATGGAGACCAGCGCCCCGAAAATCAGGATCACGGCCGGCCAGGCCCCGCCGACCTCGGTCACGAGGCCACCGATGCTGCCAGCGACGCAGATGACCCCGGTCAACAGGGCGCCAGTGAGCAGCCAGCCGCGGAGCCGGCCGCCCTTCTTCTCCCGCAGCCCGTCCGTCAGCACCTGCTGTCTGACGGCCTGGAGCTGCTTCGTCAGGCCCTTGCCCAGCACGGTGTCCTTCGATTTGAGGTCCCGGCGCGTGCCCTCGTGCAGCCCCGGGAACAGCAGCCGGAGCACCGCTTTCTCGGCCGGGTCGAGCCCCTGCGCGTGCCGCAGCTCGAGCAGGTAGTGCTTCTTGCCCGTTCCTTCGAGCACCCGCAGATTCCCGCGCACGGCGAAGCTGAGGAACTGGGCCGTAATCGCCTTCGCCGACGCTCGGGCCACGTCGCCGCATTGAAGCAGGTTCACGCCCTTCGGCGGCAGGTACTCCGCGATGATGGTGGGCCGCCCCGGCGCGGAACGCCACCGGGTGGCCCGGGCGACGGCCGCCACCGCCGCCAGGACCAGACCGAGCAGCAGCGCGCCGAGGCCGATGCCGGGGAACGGGTTCGCCGTGAACGACTGGTCGCGGGGCACGAACGTGCCGGGCTCGAAAGCGACCGACACGGTGAGCCCCTGGTAGGGGCCGAGGCTGCCGGCGGAGGCGTCGATCACCGTGGCGCCGTCGACGCTGGTCTCGGTCAGGTCCGCGCAGGGCTCGCCGGAGTCGACGCCGCCCTGGTAGCACGCCGACTGGCCGGTCAAGCGGGGTGCCAGGTCCGGGGCCACCGTGAGGGTCGCCGAAACGTCGCCGAAGGGTTGCGTCCAGCCGGTGCCGTTGGCCTTCCAGTAGAACTCCGGGGCCGCGGCATCCGTCGGCAAAAGCGTGACGTCGACCTGCCGGTACTCGATCACGTAGGTGTTCGCGCCGTGCACGTAGTCCTCGGCCGCGATGGTCACCTCGAGGAACTGGTCACCGTCGACGTCGGTGGTCTCGGTCTCGGTCGCCCGCGGGCGCCCGTTCTCGTCGGTCACACTGACCAGGGTCAGGTCGGTCGGATGCCCGTCGTAGTGGGTGGGGATGGCCCGGCGGATGCCCCGGTTCTGGTCGGACTCCGGGAAGCGGGCGACGATCGTCTCGGTGGTGGTCAGCGCGGAGTGGCCGTCGCCGGTGAGCCCGAGCCGGAAATCGGCGTGCCACGAGTCGAACGTGAAGTCCGAGGTGTCGGTGGCCACGATGGCGGGCGCGGCAGCCGCCGGAGCGGCGAGGCCGCCCAGGGTGAGGCCGCCGAGCGCGGCAATGAGCAGGAAACGGACCGATCGGCGCATGCGCCCACTCTACTCAGCGGCCCCGCATCCGCGACGGCACAAACATACCCCTCCGGGGTATGCCCCATCACGGTACTCTGAACGCATGATCAAAGACATCAAACGGCGTGCCCTGCACCGTGCCCGCATCCTGGAGGGACAGATGCGCGGCCTCGAGAAGATGATCGAGAACGAGGAGTACTGCATCGACATCCTCACCCAGTCCCTCTCGATTCAGAAGTCTCTGGGCTCGCTTAACAAACTCATCGTCGACAACCACCTGCAGACCCACGTCACGCAGATGTTCGAAGCCGGCGGCGAGGAGCGGGACACGGCCATCGCGGAGCTGCTCAAGGTGTTCGAACTCAACAACAACAGGTGACGCCCGTCCGCGCCGGTGCTGCCACCCGGTACCGTCACACGTGCGAGATCGGGATCGCCGTGCTCGACGGCGGCCGTTCGAAGATCGCCTCGAGCGCCGCCTGCAGTTCACTGGCCCAGGCCGCGTAGCCGTCGGCGTTGAGGTGGAGGCGATCGTCGGAGAAGCTGACGTCGATCTCCCCGTCGGGCTGGGCCAGCCGGGGCCAGAGGTCCAGGAAGGCCGCGTGCTGAGTCGGCACGAACTGGCGCAGATGGCGGTTGATCGAGCGGAGGGTGTTTGCGAAGTCGCGTTCCCGCGGCGGGACCGAGACGACCAGGAGGCGCGCGCCCGGCAACCCCTTGCGCAGCGCGCAGATCACCGTCTCCAGGTTGCGCACGATGTACTCGTCTGACCGGCGCCAGCCCAAGTCGTTCGTTCCCGCCCCGACCACGACCGCATCCGGCTCAAGCTCGATGACCGCGTCGACGCCGGCCACGACCTCGTCGGTGGTGTACCCGCTGACGCCGAAATTGCGCACCTCATACTCGGGGAGCCACTCCGCCCACTGGCCGCTCGCGGTCAGTGCGCCTCCCATGAACACCACAGATCCCGACATGGCTGCCTCCCTCGCACCCCTTCCATCATGCATCCGCCGGGCCGAGGCGGCCAGCCCCTGCGGGTGATATCAGGGTTCGACGGGCAGCGCGGCAACGGATGCCGGGTCCGCCCTGCTCCGGGCATCCGTCTGGACGGCGTCGGTCGTGACGGCTTGCGCCGCTTCCCCGAGCGCGGCAGCGGTGATGCGGTTGGCCATCCCGCTGAACACCACGCCGTGGAACGGGAGAACGGAGAACCAGTACAGGCGTCCGCCCAGGCCGCGCGGGAAGAAGACCGCTCGCTGCCGGTAGATCGAGCCGCCGTCCGGTGCCGGCTCGGCGGTCATCTCCAGCCACGCCCGACCGGGAACCCGCATCTCGGCCCGCAGGCGCAGAAACCTGCCTCGGTCGATTTGTTCGACCCGCCAGAAGTCGAGCACGTCCCCGGTGTGCAGGTGGTCGGGGTTGCGGCGGCCGCGGCGGAGGCCCACGCCGCCGACGATCTTGTCCATCCAGCCGCGCACCGCCCAGGCCAGTGGGAAGGAATACCAGCCGTTGTCGCCGCCGATGCTCTCGATCACACGCCACAGGTCGGCCGGCTTCGCGTCGGTGTGCTTTTCTCGCAGGTCGGTGTAGACGAGGTGTCCGGCCCAGTCCGGGTCGCTCGGCAGCGGGTTGCTGGACGCGCCCTCGATCGACGCGTTGCGCCAGCTGGTCTCGACGTCACCGTCGCGCATGCGTCCGAGGGCAAGCCGAACGGCCGTGCGGTAGGGAGTGAGGCCATCCTTCGGTCGCGGAATGTACTCATCGATGTCGCGCTCGTGGACGACGCAGTCGTTCTGCAGCGACGCGATGATGGGCACGGCCAGGCTGCGCGGGATGGGGGTGACCAGGTTCACCCACTGCGAGGCCAGCCACGGAGTGAAGACGGGGAGCGAGGCGATCGGGCGCTGGCGCAGGCCGGCCTCGAGGGCGTAGCCGTTCATCATCTGGCCGTAGCGGAGAACGTCGGGGCCGCCGATGTCGAACGTGCGGTTGACGTCCGCCGGCAGGTCCACCGAGGAGACGAGGTAGTAGAGGACGTCGCGCACGGCGATCGGCTGGATCTTGTTGCGCACCCATTGCGGTGCGGGCATATACGGCAGCACGTCGGTGAGGTGGCGGATCATTTCGAACGAGGTCGAGCCGGAGCCGATCACTACGCCGGCCTGCAGCGCAGCCGTGGGCACACCGGATTCCAGCAGAATACGGCCGACCTCGGCGCGCGAGCGCAGGTGCTGGGAAAGCTCGGCGGTGTCGGGGTGCAGCCCGCCGAGGTAGATGATGCGGGACACGCCGGCCTCGGCGGCGGCGGTCGCCACATTCCGGGCCGCCGTGCGCTCGGTGCGCTCGAAATCGCCGCGCGTGCCCATGGAGTGCACGAGGTAGTAGAGCACGTCGCTGCCGGCGCACGCGGCCCGCATCGAGTCCAGGTCCCCGAGGTCACCCTCGACCACCTCCACCTGCCCCGCCCAGGGCACGTCCTTGAGCTTCTGCGGCGAGCGCACGAGAACTCGCACCTCGAACCCGGATTCCAGCAGCATGGGAACCAGACGGCCACCGATGTATCCGGTGGCGCCGGTGACGAGAATGCGACGAGGCTTCATCCCGCCAGCCTAGGTGCCTCTACGGCCCGGGAGCCGGGGATTCGGGAGATTCGGAGGCGCCTCCCACGGAGCGCCTGCGGACCCGGCTGTGGATGATTCGCGCGCCGGCTGCGGGAGTGGAGCATCATCGCCGGATGACACTTCGACTAGACCCGCGCTACCCCGTCGTCTGGCGCTCGCCCGACACCATCCAGGTCGGAATCGACCGGCCCCTCGTCGTGCTCTCCGCCGTGGCCGACGGACTCGAACGGGTGATCTCCGCCCTCTTCGTGGGTATCCCCCACTCGGGGGCGCTCATGCTCGGCCGGCAGGGCGGGGCCTCCGACGAGGACATCCTGGCGCTGCTCCACGCCCTGGCCCCGGTGCTGCTGGTCACGGGGGAGAGCCGTCCGGCAGACGAGATCGCAGGGGAATCCGTGCCGGGGTCTGTTCCCGGGTCCGCGCCGGCCCGGGAGCCGGCTCCCCCGGCGATTGTTCCGGGCCCGGTCTTCGTGGGCGGGAACGGCCCGACCGCCGAGCGAATCAAGAGGCTACTCGAGGATCTGGGCTTCCGGGTGACCGAGCGGGCAGACAACGACGGTGCGGCCCTGGCCGTCGAGGTGGCCCACTTCGCGCTCGAACCCGACCGGCACGGACGCTGGCTGCGCCGGGACATCCCGCATCTGCCCGTGGTGTTCAGCGACTGCCAGGTGCGGATCGGGCCGCTGGTCGAACCCGGGACCGGCGCCTGCCTCTCCTGCCTGGAGCTCGCCCACATCGATGCGGACCCGGCCTGGCCCGCCATCGCCTGCCAGCTGCTCACCCGCCGGGCACCGACGGAGACCCCGCGTCAGAGCATCGATGTGTCCACGCGCGTCGCCGGTCTCGTGCACGACCGGCTGGCGTCGGGCCGATCGGTCCTGACCGGCACGTCGCTGGTGATCGACGCGGAGAACAGTCTGTTGCGGCGCCGCGTGCACCAGCCGCATGAGCGGTGCGGCTGCCTCTCCGTGCCGGGAAGCCTGTCCGCCTCGACTGCACTCGGCGCCGACCGGTTGTGACGCGTGCCGGGGTCGGCCTCAGACGAGCCGGCCTCAGCCGAGCCGGATCTCGTGATCGGCGCGGGCCCGGGTGAGCTCGATCAGGCGCGCGTTGGCCTCGTCGGGGCCGAGGGCCCAGGCGCGGGCATCCGTCGCCGACTTGCCGTAGCGCTCGTGCCGGGCGACGAGCCGGGCCAGGTGCAGCGAACGGTCCACTCCCACGAACAGGCTCAGGTTCAGTAGCGGCGCTACCCGCTTCCAGCCGGCCCGGTCGTGCAGCAGATAGTTGCCCTCGACCACCAGGATGCGCCGGTCGGGGTCGATCTGAACCGTGCCGGGGGTCGCCTCCTCGGTCTCCCGGTCGAAGCCGGGCGCCGTGACGGGGCCGTCGGTGGACCGCAGCCGGCGCAGCAGGTGCACGAAGCCGTCGACGTCGAGGGTGTCCGGCGCGCCCATGCGGTCGCGGCGGCCGAGCTCGACCAGCCGGGCCTGCGGCAGGTGGAAGCCGTCCATCGAGACCAGTTGCGCGCGCGACACCGGCGTGTTGAGCCGCGCGACGAGGGCCTCGGCGATCGTCGTCTTGCCGGCCCCGGGGGAACCGGTGATGCCGATGATCGTGCGCGCAGGGCCGTCGGCGCGGGATGCTGCGGCCGGGGAATGCGGGCGCGGGCCGGCATCCGTGGGGGCCGTGACAGCCGTGGCGGTCGTGATAGCCGTGGCGGTCGTGACGACGGCGATGATCTCGTCGAGAGTGCGGAGCAGGGGCATGGTCCCAGTATGAAACCGGGCGCGCCGGTCAGTGGCCGAGGTCGAGGCCCGGCGCCGAATCGAACACGAATTCCGCCCAGAGCCGGTAGCCGAGCGCACTCGGGTGGAAGCCGTCGCTCGCGAAGAACCCGTCGACATAGGGCGGCGGCGTCGGGATCGCCACGACCCGGTCGAGGCCCTGCACCGCGAGGCGGGCGCCGGTGTCCAGGCTGGCCGCGTGCCGGGCGAGAGTGGCGCGCAGCGGTTCGGGCAGCAGGTCGAACCGGTCGAACCGCGGCATCAGCGAGACGAGAACATCCGCGTGCGGGGCCGCCGCGCGCAGGGTGCGCACGATCGACCGCACGTCGCGGGTGAACGCGGAGCGGGACCGCAGGCCGAGCGCGTCGTTCGCGCCGATCGTGAGCAGCGCCAGGTCGAAGGGAACCGCTGCCGCCTCCGCCACGAACCGCTCGCGCACGTCCTTGGCCGTCGCTCCGTTCTCCCCGATCGCACGCCAGCTGGCTCCGCGGCCCCAGCGCACGGCGACCTCGTGCGCGATCCAGCCCGGAAGCGCCTCGTCCTGGGTGAGGGCGCCGACCCCGGCCGCGGTCGAGTCACCGAGCACCAGAATCCGCAGCGGGTCGGGGCCGGGGCGGGACCCGGTCCAGGGCAGGGCTGCGTCGGGTAGCCGCGGGGTGTCGCGCCGAAGCGCCCGTGCCTGGGTCACAAGCAGCGGCGCCAGCGGGACCGCGGCAAGTCGCGTGTACGGAAACGGATTCACGGGTCGAGGTTACCCCGACGCCCCGAGGAGCCGCCCGCGAGGCGGCCTCGCCGGCGCCCGCACCACCACCACCACCACCACCGTCAGCTACAGCCGCAACCACAGCTGCAGGCAGGCCGGGCTCCCGTGCATAACTCCTGCAATCTGCTCGGCCGGGGTGCGCTGCAGCCCGAATTCACTGGGCGGCGCCCCGGCCCCCTCTGAGAATCTGCAGGAGTTATGCTCAGGCCGCGCGGTCCACACACCTCGTCCCCCACCCCGCGTTCCTCGTTCCTCGTCTCTCGTCCCTCGTCCCTCGTTCGCCACTGATATCCCGTCGGGCGATCGGGCGAGGCCTACCAGGTGCGTAGGTGCCCAGGTGCGTAAGTGCCCAGGTGCGTATGTGCCCAGGTGCCGCGGCGCCCCGATGCCGCGGTGCCGCGGTGCCGCGATGCCCGGAGGCCCAATGACCGACGCCGAGTGTGGCTAATTCAGGAGAAGTCGGCCGGCCGCCGGACCTCGGCGCCGAAGCAGTGCGGCGGAACCTGCGATTCCGCGCGGATCTCCTGAATTAGCCACCGTGGCCTCGGGTGCTGCTGGTGGTGGTGCTAACCAGGTCGAGGGCGAGGCGGGGGCAGAAGCGAGCGGGCAGACCGGTAAGCAACGTCAGGCGCGGCGGACGCGGCCAGGTCAGGCGGGCAGGGCGAGCAGGCGCCGCGGACGCGGCCAGGTCAGGCGGGCAGGGCGGGCAGGCGCCGCGGACGCGGCCAGGTCAGGCGCGGCGGACTGGGCAGGCAGGTCAGGCGCCGCGGGCGCCGGCCGCACGGGCGGTGCGGAGGCCGATCTCGCCGAGGAAACGGGACCGCTCGCGCGGGGCGCGCTGCTGGTGTCCGGCCGCCGACCAGCTCAGCGCGAGCCGGCGACGGGCCCGGGTGATGCCCACATAGAGCAGGCGGCGTTCCTCGTCGATCTGCTCGAAGGTGCCGGCGTAGCTGATTGGCACCAGACCCTCCGACAGCCCGATCAGGAAGACCGCCTCCCACTCGAGACCCTTCGCGGAGTGCATGGTCGCCAGCGTCACCGCGGACACCGTCGGCTCGTGCTGGCCGGCCTGGCGCTCCATCAGCTCGTCGGTGAACTGGCGGAACGTGGTCCCCGGGGCCGCCTGATCGACCAGGCCCATGATGGCGTTGAGGGACTCCCAGCGATCGCGCACCGCCCCGGGGGCCTCCGGCGCGCTCTGGCTCCAGCCGAGGGAGCGCAGCACATCGCTGACGGATTTGAACAGGGGCTCGCCAATGATCGACACGGATGCCGCCCGCAGCTGCATCACCGCCTGCTTGACCTCCGCGAGGTCGAAGAACCGCTTGGAGCCCCGGATCTGGTAGCTCACCCCGACGTCGCCGAGGGCGGTCTCCAGAAAGGCCGCCTGCACGTTCACCCGGAACAGGACGGCGATCTGCTCCGGCTTGGTCCCGGCCTCGATCAGGTCGAGGATGCTCTGCGCGACGCCGCGCGCCTCGGCCATGTCATTGGCGTACTCGCGCACGCTCGGCTCGATGCCGGCCTCGGCGGCGTTGGCCTGCAACGTCAGGGCCCCCGCCCGCCCGCGCATCAGCTGGTTGGCGGTGGACACGATCGACGCGGTGGAACGGTAGTTGCGCTCCAGCCGCACCACGGTCGCGTCCTCCCACCGTTTCGGGAAGTCGAGCAGGTAGTCGCTGCGTGCGCCGGTGAACGAGTAGATCGTCTGGCTGGCGTCGCCCACCACGCAGAGATCGCGCCGCTCCCCCAGCCAGAGCGAGAGCAGGTCGTGCTGCAGCGGCGACACGTCCTGGTACTCGTCGACGACGAAGAAGCGGTACTGCTCGCGCACCTGCAGGGCCACGGACGGCTCCGCCTCGATCATCCCCGCCATGGCCAGCAGCACGTCCTCGAAGTCGATCTGCTTGCGTTCGTCCTTGAGCCGCTCGTAGGTCTCCTGCATGGTCAGGACCTGGTCCACGTCCAGCCGCCCGGGCAGGCTCCGCCGGGCGATCCCGGCGCCGTAGGCCTCGATGCTGAGGCCGGAGGTCTTGCGCCACTCGATCTCGGCGGCCAGGTCGCGCAGGGTGGCGGTGTCCAGCTTGAGTTTCAGGGTTTCGGCGGCGTGGCCGAGCAGACGGCCCTTGCCGTCGAGGATGCGGGGAGCCTGGCCGCCGACCACGTGCGGCCAGAAATAGTTCAGCTGGGACAGGGCGGCCGCGTGGAACGTGCGCGCGGCGACGCCGCCCGCGCCCAGCTGGCGCAGCCGGCCGCGCAGTTCCGCGGCGGCGCGCGCCGTGAACGTGAGCGCCATCACCCGGCCGGGCGAGTAGGCGCCGGTCATCACGCCGTAGGCGATCCGGTGGGTGATGGCGCGGGTCTTGCCGGTGCCGGCGCCGGCGAGCATGCACACCGGGCCGACCAGGGCCTCGGCGGCCACCCGCTGCTGCTCGTCGAGGCCGGCCAGGAGGGAGGCGGCGGTCAGCGCCATCCGTGCACCTCGTCCGGACCGAAGTCCAGCGGCTCGCCCATCCAATGCTCGATGATCGCGCGGGCGATCGAGGACCGGCCGGGCAGGATGATGCTGTCGCCGGCGGCTCGGAGCTCGTCCCGGCTGAACCAGCGCAGGTCGAGGATCTCCTCGCCGTCGGGGAGCAGGCCCGAGGCCGGCTGCCCGTCGGCGAGGCTCGCGGTGAAGCCGAACATGATCGAGGCCGGGAACGGCCAGGGCTGGGAGCCGAGGTAGACCGGGTCGGTCACCCGCAGGCCCGATTCCTCGAACATCTCCCGGATCACGGCCGCTTCGAGCGACTCGCCCGGTTCGACGAAACCAGCCAGGAGGGAGTAGCGGTTGTTCTCCCACAGGGCGTTGGAGCCGAGCAGGATGCGGTCGTCGGCGTCGGTGATCAGCACGATCACGGCCGGGTCGGTGCGCGGGAAGACCTGGCCGCCGCAGGACGGGCAGCGGCGGGTCCAGCCGGCGGTCTCGAGCAGGGTGGCCGTGCCGCACCGCGGGCAGTGGGAGTGGGAGCCGTGCCAGTTGACCACCCCGAGGGTCTCGGTCAGCAGGCCGGCGTCGCGGTCGGTCAGGGCCGTGGCCACGGTGCGGAGCGACGCCCAGCGCGCCGGGTCCGGTTCGAGCGCCGCGGCCGCGTCGTCGGACAGGACGGCCGCGACGAGCCGGGTGCCCACCGGTTCGGACTCCTCCGGGGCCAGGGACCGACCGAGGTAGAGCCGCAGCTCCGCGCTCGGCACCCGGTCGGGCGCCAGCAGCCGGAGCCGCGCCGGGCCGCCGGTGGGGCTCATCAGCGCGGAACCGCGGTGGAGCGCGAGCACGCGCGTGGAGGCATCCGCCCACAGCCGGTCGAGCAGGTCTGGCGTGGCCCGGGCCTCGTGGTCGCGATCCACCGCCTGGCGCGACAGCGGCAAGCGGGACGTGAAAGCAAACGACATGGTGCCCTCCGGGCTCGGGCAGTTCTGCCGAAGTTGTGTGGAGGCGTGGCGAACGACCGCGCCGGGAGGAAGTCGACCTAACCTAGAAGGTATGGTCAGATCCCCTCTCACTCTAGCCGCGCTGGCCACTGCCGCCGTTCCCGGACTGGACGTCGTCCGGGCCCGGTCCTACGGCTCCAGCGCACGCACTCCCGGAGCCAACGGCTCCTTCGATTCCGCCCTGCTGATCGACACCGAGGGACGGTCGCTGATCATCCGCGTACCGGTCTCCCAGGCCGCCGAAACGGAGCAGTCCGCCGACCTCGTGGCCCTGCGCGCCCTCACGGTCGGCACCCGCAGCCGCCTCCCCTTCGACGTGCCCGAGTTCGTGGGCCAGGCCCCGCTCAGCGGCACCCGGGCCGTCGTCTACGAGCTGCTGGACGGCGACTCGTTCGACGCGGATGCCCTGACCGGCCACGCCGGCGTGTCCGGGTCGATCGGGCGTGCCATCGCCGCGATCCACGGTCTGCCGACCGCATTCGTGGGCACCGCCGGCCTCCCCCAGCAGAGCGCGCAGGACTGCCGCACCGGGGCCATCGACCTGATCGACCGCGCATCAGCCACCGGTTACCTCCCCGCCGCCCTCCTCCGCCGGTGGGAGCAGGCCACGGACGACGATTCCCTGTGGCAGTTCGCTCCGTGCGTGGTGCACGGCTCGCTGTCCGCCGACTCGTTCTTGATCAGCGAGGACTCCGTCTCCGGCGTGCTCGGCTGGTCGGCGCTCAGCGTGGGCGACCCGGCCCGCGACCTGCACTGGCTGCTCGCCTCCCGCGGGGCGGCCGGCGAAACCGCCGTCGCCTCCTACGCGACCGCCCGCCAGGGCAACGATCCGCGGATCACGCAGCGCGCGATGCTCTACGCCGAACTGGAGCTGGCCCGCTGGCTGCTGCACGGCACGGACACCCGCAACCAGGGCATCGTCGACGACGCCGTCGCCATGCTCGACGGGCTGGTCGACAACGTACACCGGAGCGCCTCGCATCCGTTGTCCCCCGACACCGGCCCTATCCTCGACGTCGCCGGCGTCGAGAACATGCTGGCCTCGACACCGCGGAACACCCCTCGGCGCGACCTCAGCTCGTCGCTGCACACGGATGCCTACAACCTCTCCGACTTCGGGCCGAGCGAGTTCGCCGATGACGACGACGCCGACGGAGCCACCCGGGACCGCACCGGTGCGGGTGCGGCCTCGTCCGCCGGGGCGGCGCCCGCCGGTCATGGAGCCGACGCGGTCACCGGCCCCATCGACATCGTGGCGGGCTCCGCCAGCGACACGGCCGGCCGGACCGACGACCAGGCCCGCACCAGGTCCTCCTCCGAGTAGAGCCGGGCGGGCGCGACGATCGTGTCGTCCGCGACGAAGTAGAACACCGCGTCCACGAGACCTGGGTCGATGCCCTTCCAGCGCGCGTACGCGAGCCGGTAGAGGGCCAGTTGCGTCTGCTTGAGCTCGAGGTCCGCCGCATTCTTCGGCGCCCGGCCGGTCTTCCAGTCCACGACCTGGTACCCGGTCTCCGTGCGGTAGACCGCGTCCAGCTTGCAGACGAAGACCTGCCCGGCCAGCACGTGGTGGATCTCGATCTCGACGTCCTCGGGCGCCAGAGCAGCCCACGGTGACTGCTCGAAGGTGCGCTGCAGCCGCTCGAGCTGCGCCTGCTCCAGGGGCTGGTTCTGGTCGAGGTCCAGGTCGAACGCGTCCGGGTCGAGGTCGCCCAGGTCCAGTTCGTTCTCGCCCGCGTCGATCAGGTCGCCGCCGGACGCCCCGCCGGCGCGCTGCTCCACCCAGGAGTGGAAGAGGGTGCCGAGCCGGGTGGCCCGGTAGGGCCGTTCCGGCATCGGCCGCCGCAGCCGGGCGGCCACCCCGTCGGGGTCGTCGAGGTAGTCCTTGAACCGGGAGGCCGGGATGCGGGTCGGCGGCGGGGCCCAGGCCGCGCCGGCGAGCCGCAGCGCACGCTCCTCGAGCAGGAGGGTGACCGCGTGGGTCCAGCGGGTCTCCCGGTCGGAGCCGTCGGAGTCCGCCTCCCCGTTGACCCGGGCCGCGGCGGCCTCGACCAGCGCCCGCCGGGCGCCGAGGGGGTCGAACGGCCAGAGTTCGGCGCTGTCCTGGTCGGCGCCGGGCAACTCGTCGTCGACACTGCCCTCCGGCAGCGGGTCGATCAGGCCGGCCTCGGCCAGTTCCGCCAGGTACCGGCTGGGCTTCCGCACGGTGGTGCCGCCGCCCCAGAACGAGCCGGTCAGGAGGAGCTCGCGCTGGGCCCTGGTCGTGGCCACGTAGATCAGGCGACGCTCCTCGTCGTCGTGGCGGGCCGCGAGCTGCTCCTTGTAGGCGAGGAACTCGGTCTCGTACGACAGCTGGGTCTCGTGCTCGCGCCAGGCCAGCTCCGGCAGTTCGGCCCGGTCGCCCCGGAACGGGTAGGGCAGTTCGCCGAAGCGCAGCCAGCCGGAGCCCTCCCTGGTCTGGGCCGGCAGGCTCTTCTCGGTCAGGTTGGGGATGGCGACGTAGTCCCATTCGAGCCCTTTGGCCCCGTGGATGGTGAGCAGCTGCACGGTGCCGTGCTCGCTCATCTCGAGCCGCGGGCCCATGTCGTCCGCGAGGGCCGCCCGGTCCAGCCAGCGCAGGAAAGCGGAGAGGCTGCCCTGCTCGTCGCTGGCCAGGAACGCGGAGACGGTGTCGTGGAAGGCGTATAGGTTGGCCAGGCCGAGGCCGTTCGACTCGTTGGCGACCAGTTCGACGTCGAGCAGGAGTTCCTGTTCGATCAGCCGCACGAAGTCGAGCAGCGGCAGGCCGGCCCGCGCTCGGAGCCAGGCCAGCTGGCGTCCGGCCGCGCGCACCCGGGAGCGGCCCTGGTCGCTGAAGCCCTGCAGTTGCCCGTGCGTCTCCGGCGCCGAGGCGACGAAATCGAGGGCGTCGACGAGGGAAGCGCCCTCGTCGACGGCGACGGATGCCCGCATCTTGTCTTTGAGGTCCTGGGTCACGGCCTGCTGCGCCCAGTCGTGCGCGGCCAGCCAGCGGGCCACGGCGGCGAGGTGCTGCAGGTCGCGCGGGCCCACCCGGTAGCGGCCGCTGCCGAGCAGCCGCACCAGCTCGCTGCCGGCGGAGGGGTCGTGCACGACCCGCAGCACGCACACGACGTCGGTGACCTCGGGGGTGGACAGCAGCCCGCCGAGGCCGAGCACGTGGGCCCGGACGCCCCTCTCGCGCAGCACCTCGGCGAAGTATTCCATGTCCCGGCGGGCCCGGAACAGCATCGCGCCGGACCGCTCGCTGCCCGGCGGCAGGCGCGTCGCGAACCAGTCCGCCACCGCGCGGGCCTCGTCGGCCATGGTCTCCCGCATCGAAGCCTCGACCCGGCCGGATTCTTTGCCGGCCGGCACCTTGAGCGTGTCCACCTGGATGCCGTCGGGCCGGGCGCGCAGTGCGTCGCTCAGCGGGGACACCAGGGCGTTGGCGACGTCGAGCACGGCGACCGGGTTGCGCCAGGTATAGGAGAGACTCATCGACGGCGCCTCCCGGTTGGAGAGGCCCGCGAAGCTCTGCGAGAAGCCGAGCAGGTTGGCGGAGCTGGCCCCGCGCCAGCCGTAGATGGACTGGTGCGGGTCGCCCACGGCCATCACCGGGTGCCGGCTGAAGAGGGTGTGCAGCAGTTCTGTCTGCAGCACGGAGGTGTCCTGGTATTCGTCGAGCAGCACCACCCGGTACTGGTCGCGGTAGCGGGTGACGACCTGCTCGACCTTCTGGCAGACCTGCAGGGCCAGGGCGACCTGGTCGGAGAACTCGATCAGCCCCAGGCGTCGTTTCTCGCTGCTGTACCGTTCGGCCAGCTCGAACAGGACCGGCAGGGGTTCCACTGCCGCGAGGGACTCCACGACCGAGGAGTACGGGATCTTCTTGCGCGGGTTGCCGTAGGGCAGGTCCCGCAGGTAGGCAAAACCGTGCGCCAGCCCGGCCAGGTCGTGCGGGGCGGTCGCCTCGCCGGAGACGAACCGCGGGGGGTTCTCGGCGAGGGAACGGCTGAAGGAGAGCACGGCATCCGTCACCAGGTCGAGCTTCTTGCCGAACGGGACGAGCCGGTTGTCGCCGTGCTCGATCACGACCCGCCGGGCGAGGAGCCAGGCGCTGGTCTCGCTCAGCAGCACCGATTCGGGCTCGCGGCCGAGGAGCAGGGCGTTGTCGGTGAACAGGCGGCTGGCGAACGAGTTGTAGGTGGAGACGGTGGGCGCGTTGAACAGGTCGGAGGAGTCGATCGTGACCTGGTCGGCGGCGGGCCGGGGCGGCGCGGGCAGCAGGCCTTTCGCGTCGAGCTGGCCGATGCGGGTGCGGATGCGGTCGTTCAGCTCGCCGGCGGCCTTGCGGGTGAAGGTGAGTCCGAGGATCTGGTCGGGCCTCGCGTGGCCGTTGGCGAGCAGCCAGAGCACCCGGTTGGCCATGGTCTCAGTCTTGCCGCTCCCGGCCCCGGCGACCACGAGGGTCGGCGCCAGGGGCGCCTCGATCACCGCCTGCTGCTCGCGGGTGGGCGGGAACATCTCGAGCGCCTCGGCGATGCGAAGGGCGGAGATCTGGACGGCGGAGTTGGGCGCCGGGATGAGGGACTGGTTCATGCGCTGACCTGCTTGATGACGTGGATTCGGCAGGACCCGTGCGAGCGCGGGTCGAGGCAGTGGGAACTGATTTCGGCGACGAAGGTGGCGGCGCCCATGCCGACGGCGTCCGCGCCGACCCGGGCGCGGAAGGCCGCGAGCTCATCGGGGCTGAACGTGGGCTGGGTGGGGTTGCGGTAGTTCTGTTTGACGGTGCCGCTGGACACGATCAGGAGGCGGGCCCCTGCGAGGTCCGTGCCCTCCGGGATGCCGTCGATGGCACCCTCGTTGAAGGCAAGCTGGTAGGCGCCGAGCTGCGGGTGGTCGACCACCCCGGCATCGCTGGTGGGGTCGCCGCGGCCGGTCTTCAGGTCGACGATCACGGCGCGCCCGTCGCCGAGCCGTTCGACCCGGTCGACCGTGCCGGAGAGCACGGCTCCGCCGACGTCGAGCTGGAAGGTACCCTCCGCGCTGAGCAGGCTGCCGCCGCCGCGCTCGAAGTCGAGCAGGTAGGAGGCCAGCCGGTCGGTGAGGGCCCGGGCCTCGACCTTCTGCACCCGGGACTGCCACTCGGCGTCGAACTGCAGTTCGCCCCAACGCGCCTCGACCCCCTGCCACAACGACTCCGGGCTCCGGTCGGTGGAGTCCTCCATCACCTTGTGGATGATCGTGCCGAGGTTCGCGGCCGTGTTGGAGGTGCCGCCGCCGACCTGCCCGATCACCCAGTGCAGCGGGCAGGTCTCGAACGCGGCCATCCGCGACGGCGAGACGCGCACCGGCTGGTCGCCGGCATCCGGGTCGTTCAGGGGGCGCAGTGTGCTCGGCGGGGTCATGCCGTACCACTGGTCGGGGGCGGCGCCGGGCACGTTTTCGCGGGCGAGCCGGGCGAGGGTGGCCGCGGCATCCGTTGCCCGCCTGGCGGTGTCGTCGTCGTGACGCACCGAGGCGCCGGCCCGGGTGAGGTCGCGGGTGAGGTCGCGGCGGAGCCGGCCCACGAGCCCGCGCAGGGACAGAGGGTACCGGCTGATGTCGGCCGGGTCGAGGCTGTCGTCGACGACCGGATCGGGCAGCAGCCGCAGGAAGACCGACGGCTGGTTCTCCTCGTTGTCGATCGCGCTCACCAGCAGTTCGGTGCGGGCGCGGCTGGCCGCCTGGGCGAACATCCGCAGTTCGTCGTGCAGCACGGCGGTGCGCTCCCCCGCCTCCTGCGGGTCCTGCCCTGAGGCGAGCGCGGCCAGGTCGCCGGCGCCGAGCAGGGACCCACGGATACGCAGGTCGGGCCAGACGTTCTCCTGCACCCCGGCGAGCACGACCAGGTCGAAGTCGCGGCCGATCATCCCGCTCGGGGTGGAGATGACGACCGCGTCGCCGAGGGCGCGAGGGGCCAGAGTGTCTTCGGGCACGTCGGTGTCGACGAGGCGCCCGACGAAGAGAACCGGCGGGGCGGCCGGGGTGCGCTCCACGTAGCGCTGCGCGGCGGAGAAGAGGGCGACCACGGCGTCGAGGTTGTGGTTGGCCTCGTCGGCGACGATTCCGGTGCCGGCCGCCTGTTCCTTCCATTCCCGGGCCAGGCCGCTGCGCTGCCACAGCCCCCAGAGGAGTTCTTCGATGGTCGCCCCGGCCGCGTGCTCCACGGCGGCGGTGCGCAGGCTCTCCCCGCAGCTCGCGGCCCGGCGGGCCGTGCGATTGTCGATGCCGGCCAGCAGGCTCGGGGTGGTGAGCGCCTGCACCAGGAGCTCGTCTGCGCTGCGGTAGGCGGCGGGGGCGGCGTCGGTAGCGTCGGTAGCGTCGGCGCCGAGATCCTGCTGGCGCAGGGCGGCGCGGAGGCGCCGGAGGGTGATCGGGTCGAGGCCGCCGAGCGGGCCGCGGAGCAGTTCGACCGCTGTCTCCGCGTTCAGGCTCCGGCGGCCCAGGGTGAGGTCGAGGGCGAGGATGAAGGCCTTGACCGCGAACTCGTCGCGGAGCGCGGTCTGCGCCGAGGACACCTGGGTGGGCACCTCCAGGGCGGCGAGCCCCCGGGACAGGGACGGCACCAGCGACCCGCTGCGCACGATGACCGCCATCTCGCCCCACGGCACGCCGTCGATCACGTGCCGTTCCCGCAGCCGGCGGGCGATCAGGGCGAGCTGGTCGGCGGGGCTGCCGGCCAGCATGGTCTGCACCCGGCCGGGCTCCGCGGGCTCGGCGCGATCGGCGCCGGGCTCGGCGCTCGGGGCGAACCGCTGCGTGCCGGCCGAGGCGGCGCCGATGCGATGCGTGATCTCCCGGACCACGCCACGGATGACGCCGTCGTGCCGGTACACCGTGCCGAGCACCAGGGTCGGCAGCGCCGGGGCGCCGAGGTAGGCGCCGAGGCGACCGAGGGCATCCGGGTGCGCGCCGTGGAAGGACCCGGTGCTGATGTCGGGGTCGCCGAACGCGACGATGCCGACGCCGCGGGCCCGGAACTGGGCCAGGAGTGTCAGATTTGCCTGGGTGAGCTCCTGCGCGTCGTCGAGCACGATCAGGCGGAGGCCGCCGAGGGTGCCGAGCACGCACGTCCCGGCCGGGGCCCCGGCCACCACGGCCGCCGCGAACTGGGCCAGCTCGGTTGAGTCGTACTGTCCGGGCCTGGTCTGGTCTTTCACCTCTTCATAGCCGCGGATGAACTCGGCGGCGGCCACCCATTCCGGGCGCTGCGTGCGCCGGCCGAGGTCCGCCAGGCCACCCGGGGGGACGCCGTACTCGACGGCGCGCATCATCAGGTCGCGCAGCTGCGTGCGGAAACCGCGGAGGCCCCGGACGTCGGCGCTGAGGGTGGCCGGCCACTCGGGACCGGTGCCCTCGATCCGGTGGCCCTCCAGCAGTTCGGCGATGATCTGGTCCTGTTCCCCGCCGGTCAGCAGGGTGGGGGGCGGGCCGCCCGCCCGGGTGACGGCGTCCCGCACGATCTGGAAGGCGACGGAGTTGGCGGTGCGCGCGAGCGGGCCGTTGGTCGGCACGCCGAGCCGCAGGGCGAGACGGTCGCGCAGGGCCGTGGCGCCCATGCGCGTGGGCACCAGCACGAGAATCTCGCTGGGCGAGTACCCCTGGCGCAGCACGCAGTCGGCCACCAGCTCGACCAGGGTGGTGGTCTTGCCGGTGCCGGGGGCGCCGACCACGGCGGCGCTCACCGCAGGGCTGACGCCGACACCCGCGGTCGCGCCGTCGCTCGGATTCCCGCCCGCGACGAGTCGCAGCACGGCGCGCTGGGAGTCGTCGAGAACGCGGGAATCGACGTCGGCCGGGAGCGGGATTGCCTGGGTTGTCACGTTTTCAAAGCTAGCGGGTTGCGCCGACAGTGAACGATGTCGGGCAGCCGCGCGGTTCTGTCGTAATCTGGGCGCTTAGGCAACGAAAGGCGCATCTGGTGGATATCCGCATTGGCATCTTCAACTCTCCCCGTGAGATTGGCTTCGAGACCTCACAGCCCGCGAACGAGATCGAGGAAACGGTTGCGGCCGCCCTCGCCGGTCAGACCGGGTACCTGAAGCTCTCCGACAGCAAGGGACGCGTCTACATCGTTCCCACCATCGGTCTCGCGTATGTGGAGCTGGGCTCCGAGGAGTCCCGCCGCGTCGGCTTCGTCGCCTAACCGGTCCATGGAACTCCTCTTCATCGCCCTCGGCGGCGCGGTGCTGGGGCTCGCGGCGCGCTATGCGCTGCCCGGGCGCCACACGCACGGCTCGGTGCTGGTGCCGGCCATCGGCACGATGGTCGCGGCCGTCGTCTGGGTCGCCCTGACCTGGCTCGGCCTGGCCTGGGACCAGGGCTGGATCTGGTGGGTCACCCTCGGGGTGGCCGCACTGGCATCCGTCGGCGCCGACCTGGTCGTGACGCGTTCGCGCACCCGCGGCGACGAACGGATGCTGCACACCCTGATGAGGTCCGGCCAGCCGCACCACGCCTGACCGGCTGGTCCGTCCGTGCTGGTCCGCCCGAGCTGGTCCGCCCGAGCTGGTCCGCCCGAGCTGGTCCGCCCGAGCTGGTCCGCCCGAGCTGGTCCGTCGTCAGGCGGCTGCTCCGGTCGTCACGCGGTCAGACGATCGGGCGCTGCCTCAGGCGGTCAGGCCGAGGCCGTCCATCCGGCGCGTGTGCGCGGCGATGAGTTCGGTGTACACCGGTTCGATCCGGTCCTCGTCCGGGGTCTGCCCCGGGGTCGGCAGCGCCGAGCGGGCGACCAGGAGTGTGTCGCCGACCAGTCGTCGACCCCAGAGCGCCAGGTGCGAGCCGAGCGCCGGGTTGGCAGTGATGGCCGCCTTGAGGTGGGTGACGAGCACGTCCGTGCCGGCGTCCTGGCCGAGCAGGTGCGCCACCCGCGGCCCCACGTCGCCGGGCAGCCCGGCGGACAGCCGGATGAAGAAGTCGTCGAGCAGGCCTCCGGCGAGGTAGCAGGTCAGCAGCAGCTCGTGCCAGTCGGCGCCGGCCGTCTCGGAGCGGAACAGGTCGAGTCCGGCCGTGAAGGGGGCCATCACCTCGGAGGGCTCCCCGCCGCGGCGACGGATCTCGGCGACCAGTCCCTGGTGCTTGGACAGGGCCCGTCCGGCGGCGGCGCTCAGCGCCTCCTTCGCAGCGAGGTCGGGGGCGATCGCGATCGCGCGGGAGAGGTTCTCGAACATCCCCAGCTCGAAGTAGGCCGCCTGACCGAGATAGGGCAGCAGCTCGGGCGTGAAGCCGGCGATGTCCACTTTCCTGGTCGACTGACGTTCCGCCCGCCTCGACGGCCGGGGAGCCTCCACGCGCTTCGTGCGCCGATCAATCCACGAGATCACACGCTCAGCTTAGGACAGTGCCCCGCGCCGATCACCGCTGGCGCGCTCGGGTCGGGCCATTCGACTCGCCGTGGTGCGGTATAAGCCAGTTCACAGGGCCGCCCGATATGGTTGGACCACGCCATCGGCAGGGATCGGTGGCCAGGTGCCCGAAGCAAAAGACGGGCGCATCCCGCTTCCAGCTAATGACAAGGCAATAATTCGTGACTTTCTCCGAACTCAATATCGACCAGGACATGGTCCAGGCTCTCGCTGATAAAGGCATCATCGAGCCCTTCCCGATCCAGGTGCAGACCATCCCCCTCGCCCTCTCCGGCCAGGACATCATCGGCCAGGCCAAGACCGGCACCGGCAAGACCCTCGGCTTCGGCCTCCCGATCATCCAGCGCCTCGGACTCGACCCGGCACCGGGCGTGCAGGTGCTCGTCGTCGTCCCCACCCGCGAGCTCTGCGTGCAGGTCTCCGAAGACCTCGAAATGGCCTCCGGCAACCGCAACACCAAGGTCGTCTCGATTTACGGCGGCAAGGCCTACGAGGGCCAGATCGAAGCCCTCAAGGCCGGCGCGCAGATCGTCGTCGGCACCCCCGGCCGGCTGCTCGACCTGGCCAGCCAGCGCCTGCTCAGCCTCGCCAACGTGACCGAGATGGTGCTCGACGAGGCCGACAAGATGCTCGACCTCGGCTTCCTCGCCGACATCGAGAAGCTGTTCTCGCAGACGCCCTCCACCCGCCACACGATGCTGTTCTCGGCGACCATGCCGGGCCCGATCGTCGCCCTGGCGCGCCGGTTCATGAACCGGCCCATTCACATCCGTGCCAGCGACCCCGACGAGGGCCTGATGCAGGCCAACATCGAGCACCTCGTCTACCGTGCGCACAACATGGACAAGGACGAGGTGATCGGCCGCATCCTGATGGCCGACGGCCGCGGCAAGACCGTCATCTTCACCCGCACCAAGCGGGCCGCCGCCAAGCTCGTCGAAGAACTCGGCGACCGCGGCTTCAACGCCACCGCCGTGCACGGCGACCTGAACCAGGAACAGCGCGAGCGCGCCATGGCCTCGTTCAAGGCGGGCAAGAAAGACATCCTGATCGCCACGGATGTCGCCGCCCGCGGCATCGACGTCGACGACGTCACCCACGTGATCAACCACACCATCCCGGAAGACGAGAAGGCGTACCTGCACCGCGTGGGCCGCACGGGCCGCGCCGGCAAGACCGGCATCGCCGTCACGTTCGTCGACTGGGACGACATGCACAAGTGGACGCTGATCAACAACGCGCTCGACTTCGGCACGCCGGTTCCGATGGAGACGTACTCCTCCTCACCGCACCTCTACACCGACCTGAACATCCCCGCCGGGTCGAAGGGACGCCTGCGCGCCTCGCCGATCCGCGAAACCGCGGCCAGCGCGGGCCGCTCCGACGCCGGCCGCTCGGCCGGCGGACGCACCGGCGGCGCCGGACGATCCGGTGCCGCACGCTCCGACGCGGGACGCTCCGACTCGGGACGCTCCGCTGCGGGACGCTCCGGTGCCGGCCACTCCGACGCCGCTCGGTCCGGCGCGAGCCGCTCCGGCGAGCAGGCCGGGGGCCGCCCGCCACGCTCCCGCACCCGCGTCGGCTCGGGCACGAACCCGGATGCCCCGGCCACCGCGCCCGCCGCCGGGACCCACGATGGCGGAGGAGCCGAGCACCACGACGGCAACAGCGCACCGCGCCGCCGCAGCCGTACCCGTCGCCACGCCCCGCAGGCCGGCACCCCCAGCTAACCAGCTGCTGCGGACACGACAGCGCCCCCGCTTCGGCGGGGGCGCTGTCGTGTCCGCGCCCCCTGGTCGATCGCCACGCGTCAAGCCGGTCGAGACCCCGCGCTCCAGCGGTTGCCGGCCCCGCGGCATCCCTCGTGCTCGCGGCGCACCTTGCGGCTCGCGGCGCACGTTAGACCATGCGCCCCGGGCCACATCGTGCGCCCCCAGACCGGCCACCGGATGCTGACCGCCCGGACCGGACGTGCGCAGGGTGGCCGGAACCCTGCACGCGGCATCCGTTGCAACGACAGTCGTCGAATCGGAAACGCTGTATCCGTCGTTACCTAAACTCGGGCATATTCGCGACACGCCGCCTTCGCGAGCGGCTCAGACCGCGTGGCGCGAAAAAGTTCGAGTAAAGAAACGCTGACGGACGCTGAGCTGCCCGACCGTAGACCCCTCCGATTCCCGACCGACATCCGGTCTGGACTCCTCCCCGTCCTCATCCCCGTCCACCTACCGGTCCACCTAAGTGCCGACGGCCGAACGAATTCGACGGAGATTTTGCATTAAAAAGCCCAATTTCGGCCTGAAATGGCCGGTTCGCCTCAAAATCTCCGTCGAATTGGTTCGGAGCTCGTGTTTGGGAGCGGGAGCGGGGGCGGGGGGCGGGGGCGGAAGCGGGGACGGCGGGAGCGGGAGCGGGGACGGCGGGAGCGGGAGCGGGCGTCAGCCGTAGACCGGCTCGGCACCCGTGGCCTGCTCGATGATGCGCTCGAGTACCTCGGGAGCGGTCGTGTTCTCCCCCAGGCGGTTGGGCTTGCCCTCGCCGTGGTAATCGCTGGACCCGGTGACGAAGAGTCCGTACTTCTCGGCGAGCTCGTAGAGCCTGGCTTTCGCCTCCGGCCGGTTCTCCCGGTGCTCGAGCTCGAGGCCGAACAGTCCAGCCTCGACCAGCCGGGCCAGGTTCGCTTCCTGGATCACGTCGTCCACGCCCCGCGTCGCCGGGTGCGCGATGACCGGCACTCCCCCGGCGGCCCGCACCAGGGCGATGGCCCGCTGCGGTTCGGGCGCGTAGTGCGGCTGGTAGTAGCCGGCGTCCCAGTGCAGGATGCCCGCGAACGCCTCACTCCGGGTGAGCGCGAAGCCGCGCGCCACCAGGGCGTCGGCGATGTGCGGGCGGCCGACCGTCGCATCCGGGGTCGTCTGCTCGAGCACGTCGTCCCAGGTGAGGGCGTAGTCGGCGCCGATGCGTTCCACCATCTGCTCGGCGCGCACGAGCCGGGCCTGCCGCACGCGGGCGGTCTCGGCCACGATGCCGGCGTCGGACGGGTCGAACAGGTAGGCCAGCATGTGCACGCTGGCGAACCCCACCCGGGTGCTGAACTCCATGCCGGGAATGAGCGTGATCCCCTCGGCGCGCGCGGCGCCGGCGGCCTCGACCCAGCCGGCGGTGGAGTCATGGTCGGTGAGGGCGACCGTGCCGAGTCCGGCGGCCTTGGCGGCCCGCACGAGCTGCGACGGGGTTTCGGTGCCGTCGGAGACACTCGAGTGCGTATGCAGGTCAATCGGACTGCGGAATCGACGCTCACCTGGCATCCCCCCATGTTAGTTGCAGCCGCGCGGGTGCAGGCGTGTGGGCACCGCCGCGGTGCTGCAGCCGCAACGACGGAGGCTTCGCCCAGCCGGCTCGTCTAGCGTGGTCTGGCCATGACCCGACTGCTGACCGCCCTGACCGTTCCACTCGTCCTGGCGACCGCCGCCGCGCTGGCCGTGCTCGGCTGGCCGCAGTTGTTCAGGCTGCAGAACACCTGGGTGGCCGCGCACGCCGTGTCCCTGCGCGGACTCGAGGCGGCCGTGGCCGTCGGTGCCGTGGTGCTGGCCCTCGTGCTGTTGCTGTTCACGCGCGCCCGCCCGCTTCGTCGCCTGCTCGGCGCCCTGATCGTGCTCCTGCTGCTGTTCGGCGCCGGCAACGCGGGCCTCCTGATCGTGCGCGGGCTCGGCACCCGGGTACCTGCCACTGCCGCCACTGCCACAGCCACCGAGACGACGGATGCCGTCACCGTGCTCAGCTGGAACACGCTCGGCGACGCTCCGGGTGCCGCCGCCATCGCAGCGCTCGCCCTCGAGCAGGGCGCCGACGTCGTGACCCTGCCGGAGACCACCGAGGCGACCGGGGAGGCCGTCGCGGAGGCCATGAAGGCCGGCGGACGCCCGATGTGGGTGCACACCCTCGCCTTCGACCAGATCTCGAAGGCACGCTCCACGACCCTGCTGATCAGCCCGGACCTCGGCGACTACAGGGTTGCGAACGCGGCCGGTTCCGGGCCGCCGGGCAACACGAACGTTCTGCCCACGGTGGTCGCGGTCCCGGCCGACGGCACCGGTCCGACCATCATCGCCGTGCACGCCGTCGCCCCGATCCGGTTCGAGATGTCCAACTGGCGCTCGGACCTCGACTGGCTGGCCACCCAGTGCGGCGGCGGGAATGTGATCATGGCCGGGGATTTCAATGCGACGGTTGACCATTTGAGCGGCCGGGAGGCATCCGTGGGCGCCGTTCTCGGCCGCTGCCGGGACGCCGGCCTGGCGACGGGCTCGGGCGCGGTGGGCACCTGGCCGGCTTTCGCGCCTGCCCTGCTCGGCGCCCCGATCGACCACGTGCTCTCGACCCCGAACTGGCAGACGCAGAGCATGAGGGTGATCGAGACCGAGGATGCCGCGGGCAGCGATCACCGCCCCCTCGTCGCCACGCTCTCCCCCGCCCCTTGATCCCGCCCCTTGATCCCGCCCCCTGAACCCGCCCGCCTGATCCCGCCCCCGGAATCCGCCCGCTTGATCCCCGATCGGCCCGGCCAGAGTGCCCGTTTCGGTCGAGAGTGGCCGGTGCGCGGGTCACTCTCGACCGGAACAGGCACTATGCGGGGAGCAATGGGACAATGGCCGTATGGCTCATTCCACCGAAACCGCGATCACCCCCGCCCCGCGCACGAACGAGAACCGCTCGACCACGCCCGGTTCGGCGGGGTTCAAGGACTACATCTCCAGCGGCTGGGCCGAACGCGCCGAGGTCGTGCCGCCGGCGCGTGAGCAGGCAGGCTTCGCCGCCGCCCGCCGCGCCCGCCTCTCCGCGATGTACCCGGGGCAGCGCCTGATCGTCCCGGCCGGACGTCTGAAGCAGCGTTCCAACGACACCGATTACGCGTTCCGCGCGCACTCTGCGTTCGCCCACCTCACCGGGTGGGGCAGCGACGCCGAGCCCGGCGCCGTGCTGGTGCTCGAGCCCACTGCCGACGGCCACGACGCGACCGTCTACTTCCGTGAGCGCGCCGGGCGCGACTCGGACGAGTTCTACGCCAACTCCGAGATCGGCGAGTTCTGGATCGGCCCGCGCCCGTCGATCGCCCAGGTCGCCGGTGACCTCGCGGTCTCCGTGCGCGGCATCGCCGACCTGGCCGCCGTCTTCGCCGCGGTCGACACCGAAACGCTCGTGCTGAGGGAGGCCGACCCGGCCCTGACCGACGACGTGGACGAGGCCCGCCTCCGCTTCGCCGCCGAGAAGGTGCTCACCACGAACGCGGCCGATTCCCCGTTCAGCCTCGAGATCAACGCCGAACACGAACCGGACGACCACTTCGCTCGGGACCTGTCCGAGTTGCGCCTGGTCAAGGATTCCTACGAGATCGCCCAGATGCGCCTCGCCGTGGCGGCCACCGCGCGCGGCTTCGAGGACGTCATCCGCGACCTGCCCCGCTCGAGCGCGCACCTGCGCGGCGAACGACTGGTCGAGGGCGTGTTCAACACCCGCGCCCGGTCCGACGGGAACGCCGTCGGCTACGACACCATCGCGGCCTCCGGCCCGCACGCCTGCATCCTGCACTGGACCCGCAACGACGGCGCCGTGGTGCCGGGCGACCTGATCCTGATCGACGCCGGCGTCGAGGTCGACAGCTACTACACCGCCGATATCACCCGCACACTGCCCGTGGACGGCACCTTCACCGAGGTGCAGCGCCGCGTCTACGAGGCCGTGCGCGAGGCAGCGGATGCCGCGTTCGCCGTCGCGAAACCCGGCGCGGTGTTCCGCGACGTGCACGCCGCCGCGATGGAGGTCATCGCCCGCCGCACCGCGGAGTGGGGCATGCTACCCGTCACCGCCGAGGAAGCCCTGCTGCCCGACAACGGCCACCACCGCCGGTACATGGTGCACGGCACCAGCCACCACCTGGGCCTCGACGTGCACGACTGCGCCCAGGCACGCCGCGACATGTACATGGACGGCGTGATCGAGCCCGGCATGGTGTTCACGATCGAACCCGGCCTGTACTTCCAGCCCGACGACCTGACGGTGCCCTTGGAATACCGCGGCATCGGGGTGCGCATCGAGGACGACGTGCTGATCACCGCCGACGGCCCCGAGAACCTCTCGGCCGGCATCCCCCGCTCCGCGGCCGACGTCGAGGCCTGGATCGCGACCCTCACCGCCTAAAGCCCTTCTCGCCCGTCGCGAGAGCGCGAAGAACGCCCCTTCACGAACCGTGAAGGGGCGTTCTTGCGTTGCAGCCGGCGCCGCTACACGCTGTCGCGGGACGGCGGCGCGAACGGGGCTGCGGGCGGCGCAGCGGGCGGCTCGGTCGGCGGGGCGGCGGAGTACGGCGGCTCCGACGGATGCGGCAGGGGCGCCGCGGCGACGTCGGCGACGTGCCCGTGCAGGAGGTTGCGCGCCCGATTGACCAGGGCCGACTCGACGATCACCTGGTAGTTGCTCGCGATGACCTGCATGGTGGAGGTGAAGTCGCGGCGGCGACGGTTGAGCCCGTAGCTGACCAGCCCGAACAGCATGCCGAACCCGGCGCCGATCAGCACGGCGGCCAGCACGAACGGCAGGCCGGCCCCGGCGGGCGAGAAGATGAAGAACAGCAGTCCGAAGAAGACGCCCAGCCAGGCCCCGGATGCCGCCCCGGCGAGCGCGACGCGCCCCCAGGTGAGTTTGCCGGTGACCCGCTCGACGCTCTTGAGGTCGTTTCCGACGATGGAAAGCTGCTTCACGGGGAAGTCGGCCTTCGCCAGCTGGTCCACGGCTTCCTGCGCCTCGAAGTACGTCGCATACGTCGCCAGGACCTCGCCTTTGGGCAGAACGGGGAACAATGCGGGGCTCCGCCCGCCGAACGGACTCTGGTTACTCATGGCGCCATTCTCCCACAGGACCGATATCCCCTGAAGGTGGCCTAGATTTGTACTGTGAGTGCCACCAGAGTCTTTGTTGCCCGTTTGGCCGGGTGTACCGTTTTCGACCCCGCGGGAGACCGCGTGGGCAAGGTCCGCGACGTGTTGGTGGTCTACCGAAAAAACGACCCGCCCCTCGTCGTCGGCCTGATCGTGGAGATCCCGGGCAAACGCCGCGTGTTCGTCTCCATCGGACGGGTCACCAGCATCGGCTCCGGCCAGATCATCACGACCGGCCTGATCAACGTTCGCCGGTTCGAGCAGCGCGGCGGCGAAGTGCGCGTCATCGCCGAGATGCTCGGCCGCACGGTCGTCTTCAACGACGGCTCGGGCGAAGCGACGATCGAGGACGTCTCGATCGAGCAGGCCCCGCAGGGCGGCTGGGCGATCAGCCAGCTCTTCGTGCGCCGGCCCAAGACCAGCCTGTCCCTTTTCGCCAAGGGCGCCACGACCTTCGCCGCCTGGAACGAGGTGCGCGAGCAGACCACCGCCGGCCAGGCCCAGTCGGCCGAACAGCTGATCGCGACCTACTCCGACCTCAAACCAGCCGACCTCGCGAACACGCTGCTCGACCTGCCGCCGGAGCGCATGCACGAGGTCGCCGGCGAGCTGCCGGACGGCCGCCTCGCCGACGCGCTCGAGGAGATGCCCGAGCGCGAGCAGGTCAGCATCCTGACCCGGCTCGGCGACGCCCGCGCCGCCGACGTTCTCGACCACATGCAGCCCGACGACGCCGCGGACCTGATCGCGCAGCTGCCGGAAGAACTCGGCGAGCAGCTGCTCGACCTGATGGAACCGGAGGAGGCCGACGACGTCCGCTTCCTGCTGACCTACGCCCCCGACACGGCGGGCGGCCTGATGACGCCGGAGCCGATCATCGTCTCGGCCGATGCCACCGTCGCGGAGGGGCTCGCGCTCATCCGTCGCCACGATCTGGCCCCGGCCCTCGGCGCGGCCATCTGCGTCACCCTGCCGCCTTACGAGCCGCCGACCGGCCGCTTTCTCGGCATGGTGCATTTTCAACGGATGCTGCGCTACCCGCCCCACGAACGCCTCGGCACGCTGCTCGACCAGGGTCTCGATCCCGTCACCGCTGACACGTCGGCGGCGGAGGTCACCCGCATCCTCGCCAGCTACGACCTCGTCTCCGTGCCCGTCGTCGACGACAACCACCGACTCGTCGGGGTGGTGACGATTGACGATGTCCTCGACTATCTGCTGCCCGACGACTGGCGCAGCCACGACGGCAACGACGATGTGCGCCGCCGGGCCGCCGCCCGCACCGAACTGACCACGGGAAGCATCCCGCTGCAACACGGAAGGAGGACCGGCAATGGCCCGAGCTAACCGCTCCGATCTCCGTCTCGACTCACCGAAGGGTCTCCGCACCCCCGCCCTCGGCCGCAAGCGCCGCCGTAACCGCGACCGCGCCAGCCGCGACCGGTTCGGCCGCTTCACCGAGGCCATCGCCCGCGCCATGGGCACGCCCTGGTTCCTGCTCGGGCTGACCTTCTTCGCCGTGGGCTGGATCGCCTGGAACACGCTGGCCCCGCCGGCGTGGCGCTTCGACTCCGTCTCGCTCGGCTTCATCGCGCTCACCCTGGTCCTGTCGATGCAGGCCTCCTACGCGGCGCCGATGATCCTGCTGGCGCAGAACCGCCAGGACGACCGCGACCGGGTGCAGTTCGAACAGGACCGGCAGCGCGCCGAACGCAACCTCGCCGACACGGAATACCTCGCCCGCGAGGTCGTGGCCCTGCGCCTCGGGATGAAGGACCTCGCGTCGAAGGATTTCCTCCGGTCCGAACTGCGAGCCCTGCTCGAGAACCTGGAAGAACGCGAGGATCAGGACAAGCCCGCGCGGAAGCGCTCCCGCAAGGGCGACCGTGACCGCGACCGGGACGAGCGGTCGCCGGGTGCCTGATTTCTCCGCCGACCAGGTCCTGACGGCTCTGGGCCGGGTGATCGACCCCGAAATCCGCAGGCCGATCACCGACCTGGACATGGTCGCCGGGGTCGACGTCGTCGACGGCCACGCCGCCGTCGGCATCCGCCTGACCATCGCCGGTTGCCCGGCCGCCCGCCAGATCGAGCGCGACGTGCTTCAGGCCGCGGAGTCCGTGGCCGGGGCCGGCAACGTCACCGTGGACGTGACCGTGATGACCCCCGAACAGCGCCGGGCCATGACGGAGAAGCTCCGCGGCGGCGCCTCGCAGCGCAGCAACCAGTTCGGTCCCACGTCACTCACCCGGGTCTACGCCATCACCAGCGGCAAGGGCGGCGTCGGCAAGTCGACCATCACCGCGAACCTGGCCGTCGCGCTGGCCGCGCGCGGGCTGCGGGTCGGCATCGTCGACGCGGATGTCTACGGGTTCTCGATCCCCGGACTGCTCGGTCTCGTCACCGCGCCCTCCCCCGAGACGGGCAAGGCCGCCGCGGTGAAGCCGACCCAGGTGGGCGAGATGATCCTGCCGCCGATCGCCTTCGACGTGAAGGTCATCTCGATCGGCATGTTCGTCGAGGACGCGTCCGTCGCGGTGGCCTGGCGCGGTCCGATGCTGCACCGCACCATCACCCAGTTCCTCACCGACGTCTACTTCGGCGACCTGGACATCCTGCTGCTCGACCTGCCGCCGGGAACCGGAGACGTGGCCATCTCCATCGGCCAATTGCTCCCCCAGGCCGAGGTCATCGTCGTCACGACCCCGCAGCCGGCCGCCGCCGACATCGCCGAACGCAGCGGCGTCGTCGCCCGGCAGACCGGCCAGAGCATCTACGGCGTGATCGAGAACATGGCGGGCATCGTGCAGCCGGACGGCAGCGTGCTGGAGCTGTTCGGGTCGGGCGGCGGCGCGGAGGTCGCCCGCCGGCTCGGCGCCGGCCAGGATGCTCCCGTTCCCCTGCTCGCGCAGGTGCCGCTGAGCGTGCCGCTGCGAAGCGGCGGGGACAGCGGGGTGCCCGTGGTGCTGGGCGACCCGGACGACCCAGCGGCCATCGCCATCCGAGCGGTCGCCGACCGGCTCGCCACCCGGGCCAGGGGCCTCTCCGGGATGAATCTCGGCGTCACTCCCCGGCAGCCGCCGCCCGCCTAGACTGCGGGCATGCCTGCCTCCCCACCGAACCCGCCTGTCCCCTCCCCGCGGAACCCCGCCGCGCTGACCCCCGCCGCGTCGACTCCCGCCACGCTGCTTCCCGCCAGGCTGGGCGCCGCCGACATCGCCGCGCTCACCCGGGACATCCGTTCGCGGGCGGGCGCCACGATCGCGGTGATCACCCCGTTCACAGGCGAGCTGCTGCACGACCTGCCGGTCAGCCGGGTCAGCGATGTGCAGGAGGCCTATACCCGGGCGCGCCTCGCCCAGCTGGCCTGGGCGCGGGCCGGGTTCACCCACCGCCGCGCGGTGCTCCTGCGCGCCCACGACCTGATCCTCGAGCGCACCGAGCTGCTGCTCGACATCGTGCAGGCGGAGAGCGGGAAGACCCGCGGCCAGGCTTTCGAGGAGGTCGTCCAGGCGGCCGGCGCCACGCGGTACAACGCCATCGCCGCCGGCCGGGTGCTGCGGGGCGATCGGCGCTCCTCCGCCCTCCCCCTCGTGATCACCACGCGGGTGCGCTACCGGCCCAAGGGCACCGTCGGCGTGATCACGCCATGGAACTATCCGCTCAGCCTCGGCGCCATGGACGTGGCCCCGGCCCTGGCCGCTGGCTGCGCGGTGGTGCAGAAGGCGGACGACCAGGGCGCCCTGAGCATCCTCGCCCTACGGCGCGCGTTCATCGACGCCGGGGTCCCCGAGGCCCTCTGGTCGGTGGTCACCGGCGACGGTCCCGAGATCGGCGGCGCGGTCACCGACGCGGCCGACTACATCTGTTTCACGGGTTCGACCGCCACCGGGCGCACGATCGCGGCCCAGGCGGCCGGGAATCTCACCGGCGTCTCCCTCGAACTCGGCGGCAACAACCCCCTGATCGTGCTCGATGACGCCGATCCGGCCCGGGCGGCGGCCGACGCCGCCACGGCCTGCTTCACGGCGATGGGCCAGCTCTGCGTGTCGATCGAGCGCATCTACGTGCAGCGGGGCGTGGCGGACGCGTTCCTGCGCGAATTCGTGGCGGTCACGCGCGCCCTCGTGTCCGGCGCCGCCTACGACTATTCGACGGATGTCGGTTCCCTCACCTCGCAGGCCCAGCTGGACCGGGTGAGCGGGCAGGTGGCCGACGCGGTCGCCGCGGGCGCCGTGCTCGAAGCCGGCGGCCGGGCCCGCCCCGACCTCGGACCCTACTTCTACGAACCGACCGTGCTCACCGGGGTCACCGCCGAGATGGAGTGTTTCGCGTCGGAGACCTTCGGGCCGGTGGTGGCCGTGTCCGTGGTGGACACGGAGCAGGAGGCGATCCTCGCCGCCAACGACAGCGACTACGGGCTCAACGCGTCGGTGTTCTCCGGCTCCGTGCGACGGGCCCTGCGCGTGGCCGCCGGCATCGAGGCCGGCAGCGTGAACATCAACGAGGGATACCGCGGCTCGCTCTCTTCGGTCGCCGCCCCGATGGGCGGGGTGAAGCAGTCCGGCCTCGGCCGGCGCAACGGCCCGGAAGGCCTGCTCCGGTTCGTGGAGCCGGTGACGATCTCGCGCGCGACCGGCATCCTCCAGCTGCCGCGCACCGGCCGTGACTTCGAGCGGCTGGCAGGCCCGATGCTGCTGCTGTCCGCCGCACTGAAGGGCCTCCGGCGGCCCTGAGGCGGAGGCCCTGAGGCCGGGCGTCCGGCGCCGCGCTAGGGGGCTGCGGTCTCCGCCGGGGACCCGGCCTGCCCTGCCGCCGCCTTCCTGGCGGCCTTGTCCTGCTTCGACTTCTCCTGCTTTGACTTTTCCTGCTTCGACTGCGACTTGGACGTCGCCGCCGTCTTCTTGGCGGTCTCCTTGGCGGCCGACTTCGACGCGGACCTCGATTTCGACGCGGACCCCGATTTCGATTTCCTGGACGCGGGCTTCGTCTGCCCCGGCTGGGCCAGCGTCGCGGCGTAGTCCGGAACCGGACGGTTCAGCTCGCGGGGCGGGCGCTCGTAGTCCGCCGCGACGGGCCGCGACGGGATGTTCACCGTGGGCGGTTCACGGTGCTCATACGGCACGATCGACAGGAGGTGGCTGATCATGTTGAGTCGGGCTGCGCGCTTGTCCTCGCTCTCGACCACCCACCAGGGCGCCTCGGGCAGGTCGGTGTGCACGAACATCTCGTCCTTGGCCCGGGAGTAGTCCACCCACTTGGTGATCGAGAACAGGTCCGTCCCCGAGAGCTTCCACCGCCGCATCGGGTCCTTCAACCGAGACCGGAAGCGCGCCTCCTGCTCGTGGTCGGACACCGAGAACCAGTACTTGACGAGCAGGATGCCGTCTTCGACCAGCATCCGTTCAAACAGCGGTGCCTGGTGCAGGAACCGGCGGTACTCGTCCGGCGTGCAGTAGCCCATCACGTGCTCAACGCCGGCGCGGTTGTACCAGGACCGGTCCATCAGCACGATCTCACCGGTCGAGGGCAGGTGCTCGATGTAGCGCTGGAAGTACCACTGCCCGCGCTCGCGCTCGGTCGGCACGGGCAGCGCGACGATGCGAGCGATCCGGGGGTTGAGGAACTCGGTCACCCGCTTGATCGCCGACCCTTTTCCGGCCGCGTCCCTGCCCTCGAAGATCACGACGATCCGGGCCCCGGAATCCTTGACCCACTCCTGCATGGCGACCAGTTCGGTCTGCAAACGCCGCAGTTCGGCGCTGTAGACGGCAAGGTTGACCCGCTTGGGCTTCGTTCGCGGATTCGACTCGGGGTTCGACATGGGCACGCTCCTCATACACCTGGCTTCAGCGTAGCGTGAGCGCCTAGCCCGATCCGGACGGCCTGATTACTCTGTGCAGGACAGGTGTGTCCAGCACCTGCCGACGAACACGAGAGCAGGATCTTGCCACAGCCCCAAACCCTCATTTCGTCGGTCCAGCGCGCGCTCAAGCTGGTGGACATCGTCGCCGACGCGGCCGGGCCGTTGCCGGTGAAGGCCATCGCGCGCGCGTCCGGACTCAGCCTCGGCACCGCCTACAACCTCACCCGCACCCTCGTGCACGAGGGTTACCTGGCCGCCGAGCCGGACGGCCTCGTGCTCGGGGCGCGCTTCCCGAGCCTGCGCGGCGACGACGGTCCCGGCGTGTTCACCGCCTTCGTGCGGCAGACCCTGCGCCGGGTCGCCCGGGAGCACGCCTCACCGGCCCAGTTCACGCGCTACCAGGCCGGCGAGGTGCACCTGGTGGACAGCGTCGACGCCGCCGGGGCGCCCAGGGTCGGCTTCCGGGCCGGTGCACCGCCGGCCGCCGTCGGGCGACAGATCCTGGCCCAGCTCAGCCGGGAGCAGCGCTCTGACTACCTGTCCCGGCATCCGTCGGAGCCGCCGCCCGCGCACTCCGCCGGCAACCGGCGAGTGCTTCGGGGCCAGCGACCACCCGGCACGGATGCCCCCGTTTCGCCCGATCCGGACCGGCTCGCCGCCTGCATCGCGGTCCCGGTTCGCGCCCCCGGCCTGATCGCGGTCCTGGCCGTCTCCGTGCCGGGTGACGGGGTCGACGCCGGAGCCGTGGTGCGGCGGCTGCGGGTCGCCGCCGACATCCTCTCGTGCCAGTTGGGCGCCTCCCCCCTGACCTAGTGGCCCACCGGGTCGCCCACCTCGGCGGCCCTCCCCCGCTCCCCCTCCCGCACGCCCTCCCCGCGGTTCCCCTAACGAATTCGACGGAGATTTTTCCGAATCAGCCCCAAATCGGCCCTAATCGGCCCTGAAACCGACTTCGAACTCAAAATCTCCGTCGAATTGGTTCGGCGCCCCGCGAACCGGTCAGGTGGCTTCGGAGTCGAACGGCGCCGGTTGCTGCGAGGCGGCCGCTTCACGGGCGCGCTTGCGTTGCAGGTAGGCCCCGTCCGGGTTGACGCCGGCCCGGGAGACGACGGCGGACTGTTCCTTCACCGGCTCGTCATCGCTGAGTGCTTCCCGGATGATCCGGCGCGGGTCATACTGACGCGGGTCGAGTTTCTTCCAGTCGACGTCGTCGAAGTCCGGACCCATCTCGTCCCGCATCCGGTCTTTGGCGCCGTTCGCCATGTTCCGGAGCTGCTTCACCAGGCGCGCGAGCTGCGCCGCGTAGTGGGGCAGTTTCTCCGGTCCGAGCAGGAAGACGGCGACAATCCCGATCAGGAGGATCTTCTCGAACGTCAGTCCAAACATTCACTCAGAATAACCCCCGGCGAGGCCTCCCCCGACCAGGCCCGGCCCACCCCTAGGCTTGACCCATTCACCTACTGGAGTTGCACTGTGTCTGACAAAGATCTGAACTGGAAGTTCTCCGACGATTCCGTCGTGGAATCCGACGCTGTGGCCAGGGCCAGGCAGCAATCCCTCGAGCTCGGGATCGACTCGATCTCGCCGGCCGTCGGTGCGCAATCCGCCGTGATCGCCGCGGCGACCGGGGCACGGAGCATCCTCGAGGTGGGTACCGGGGCCGGAGTCTCGGGCATCTGGCTGCTCAGGGGCGCTCCCGGCGCCACGCTCACGTCGATCGACACCGAGGTCGACCACCAGCTGCACGCCCGGGCCAGCTACCTCGAGGCCGGCATCCCCGCGAACCGGGTGCGCCTGATCACGGGCCGCGCCGCCGATGTGCTGCCGCGGATGAATGAGAACTCCTACGACATCGTCTTCGTGGACGCCGACCCGCAGTCCGTGATCGAGTACGTCGAGCATGCCCTGCGCCTGGCGCGTCCGGGTGGAACCGTTCTCGTGGCCCACGCGCTCTGGCGCGGCCGGGTCGCCAACCCCGCCCAGCGCGACGATGTGGCCACCGGTTTCCGCACCCTGCTGACCGAGATCGCATCCTCGACCGCCGTGATCAGCGCGCTCTCGCCGGTGGGCGACGGGCTGCTGCAGATCACCAAGATCCGCGCCTGAGCTGATCGGCGACCGTCCGGCCAAGCGGCCGTCCGCCTGGGCACAAGAAAATCGGCCACGCAGCCTGAGCCGCGTAGCCGATTTCGGTGATGTTTTGGGACGTGACTACACGGTCGACTGGACTACGCCGGCGAGTGCATCGTGAAGCTCTTTTGCTTCAGCGTCGTTCACAGAGACGACGAGTCGGCCTCCACCTTCGAGCGGAACCCGCACGATGATGAGGCGCCCCTCTTTTACAGCCTCCATTGGCCCGTCTCCGGTCCGTGGCTTCATGGCCGCCATGAACTCCCCTTCCATTCATTCGTCTGAACCTCCATTATCGACCATTGCGGCCCGAGACAGTAATTAGCGGCCCCGCCAGCCGCTAGGGCGGCGTCCAGTCCGCGCCGTCGACGCCCCAGCACAGCAACAACCAGCCCCACTGCCCGAGGATGCCCGCCAGCACCAGGGCGATGCGGTACCCGGTGTTCCGCGGCGGGGCGAGCGCTCCGAGCAGCGGGAACATCGGCATCAGCAGCCGGAACGTACTCGACTGCGGGAAGAAGACCGCGAGCAGGTACAGCGCGTAGCTGGCCAACCACAGGCGCAGATCGACGCCGAGACGCTTCACCGGGGGCAGGAATAACGCCGCGCCGAACAGGAGAATCAGCACGATGACGGCGACGATGCCGAGCGGCATCCCCAGCCACCAGACCCCGCTCTGGAACCACGCGGTGAACGGGATGAGCTCCTGGTAACCGATGTACGGCGCCCGCCAGGCGAGTTCGGTGTCGGTGTACGCGGTGATCGACCCGGTGCCGATCCAGGCGATGGCCGGCCAGGCGAGTCCCACGAGCAGGCTGTACCCGGTGACGGATGCCGCCAGCACCCGGTCCGCCGCCGGGAACGGGTCCTGCCGGCGCGTGACAGCGCGGTACACCGTGTGCAGCCCCAGGGCGAGCGCGAAGGCGAGGCCACTCGGCCGCGTCAGGGCCATCACGGTGATCACCGGGAACAGCAAGGCGTAGCGACGTTGCAGCAGCAGGAGCAGGGCCAGGGTCAGCAGGAACAGGTACATCGACTCGGCGTAGCCGAACTGCAGGAGCGGCGACAGCGGCGCCACGCAGAACAACACCACCGAGAACAGAGCCGTCGACGAGTCCAGCACCCGTCGCATCAGCCGGTAGAACAGCAGTGCCGCGCCGAGGCTGAAGGCCACGGACACGAGGACGGCCATGGGCGCCCACGGCTGCCCGACCAGCACCATCAGCAGGCGCACGATCGCCGGATATCCGGGCATGAACGCCCAGGCGCTCTCCCCCACGTGCCCGTCCGCGGTGAACGGCAGGGTGGAGGGGTAGCCGACGACGGCAACGATGTTGTACCAGCGGCCGTCCCACATGTTCGCGAAGTCCGCGTATCCGGGCGAAGCGGACGTCCACGCGTTGGGTCCCTGCACGTTCGCCAGGAGCAGCACCAGCGCGGTGGTGACGATCCGGGACGCCGCCCAGATCAGGGTGACCCGCGCCCACCACGGGGTGGCGCGATAACGGGCCCGCCACGGGGCGGGCAGCACGGCTACCCGACGGGTGCGCTCAGCCATGAACGGAGGCCGTCCTCGCACTCCGTGATCTGCTGCAGGGCGACGCGCTCGTCGTCCGCGTGGGCCTTGAGCGGGTCACCCGGGCCGTAGTTGACGGCCGGGACGCCGAGCGCGGAGAAGCGTGCGACATCCGTCCAGCCGTATTTGGGGCGCGCCTCGCCGCCGACCGCGGCCATGAATTCCCGGGCCAGGACCGCGTCGAGCCCGGGGTGGGCTCCTTCCGCCCGGTCGACGATCGTGATCTCGTAACCCTGGAAGAGGTCCTCCAGGTGCATGACGGCCTCCGCCGACGTGCGACTGGGGGCGAACCGGTAGTTGACGTGCACCATGCACTCGTCGGGGATCACGTTGCCGGCGATGCCGCCGCTGATGCCGACCGCGTTCAGGCCCTCCCGGTAGACGAGACCCTCGACCTCGACCTCGCGCGCCTGATAGCCGGCAAGGATCTCGAGGATGGGTCCGACCTTGTGGATGGCGTTGTCGCCGACCCAGCTGCGCGCCGAGTGCGCGCGCAAACCGAAGGTGCGGATTTCGACGCGCACATTGCCGTTGCAGCCGCCCTCGATCCGGCTGTTGGTCGGCTCGCCGAGAATAGCGAAGTCGCCCTCGAACAGGTCGGGCCGGTTCCGGGCCAGGCGGCCGAGGCCGTTGAGGTCGTCGGCGACCTCCTCGTGGTCGTACCACATCCAGGTCACGTCGACGACGGGTTCGGTCAGTTCGGCGGCCAGCTTCAGCTGCACGGCCACGCCGGCCTTCATGTCGACCGTGCCGCGGCCCCAGAGGTAGTCGACACCGTCGATGGTCTCGAACCGGGTCGGCAGGTTGCGGTTCAGCGGAACCGTGTCGATGTGGCCGGCGATGACCACGCGCTGGGCCCGGCCGAGGTTCGTGCGGGCGACCACCGTGTCGCCGTCGCGGATGATCTCGAGGTGATCGAACCCGGCGAGCGCCTGCTCGATGGCATCGGCCAGGGCCGTTTCGTTGCCGGAGACCGACTCGATGTCGCAGATCACGCGGGTGAGTTCGATCGAGGACGCGGACAGGTCTAGAGTCACGGGGTTCTGGGGCACTCTACTAATCTAGAGCCATGACCACCGCCGTGTCCCCGCCGCCCGCCGTCCCCTCGAACGCCTGGGGCTACGGCCTGGCCACGGTCGCTGGCGACGGCACCGTGCTGGACACCTGGTTTCCGGCTCCCCGGCTCGGCACCCTGCCGGCGGGCCGCGACCGCTGGATCGTGCCGTCCGAGCTGGAGGAATTCGCGCGCGAGGATCCGCGCCGGAACGTCCGGGTGGAAGCCGTCACGGTGGAGATCGATCTTGCTGCCGCGCCGACCGGAACCTCCGACGCCTACCTGCGCCTGCATCTGCTATCCCACCTCCTCGTGCTTCCGAACAGCATCAACCTCGACGGCATCTTCGGCCACCTCCCCGCCGTGGCCTGGACCAACGCGGGCCCCATGCTGCCCGCCGATTTCACCCGGCTTCGCCCCTCGCTGCAGCGTCACGGCATCCAGACGACCGGGATCGACAAGTTCCCGCCGCTGCTCAACTACGTCACGCCCGACCGGGTCAGGATCGCGGATGCGTCCCGGGTGCGCCTCGGGGCCCACCTCTCCCCCGGCACGACCGTCATGCACGAGGGGTTCGTCAACTTCAACGCAGGCACGCTCGGCACCTCCATGGTGGAGGGCCGGATCTCCCAGGGCGTCGTCGTCGACGACGGCGCCGACATCGGCGGCGGGGCCTCGATCATGGGGACGCTGTCCGGCGGCGGCACCGAACGCGTGTCGATCGGCAAGCGCGCCCTGCTCGGCGCGAACTCGGGCGTCGGCATCTCGATCGGCGACGACACCGTGGTCGAGGCGGGCCTCTACGTGACGGCCGGCACCAAGGTGCTGCTGCCCGGCGCGCCGCGCACGGCGGATGGCGCCCTGCGCGCTGTGAAGGCCGTCGAACTCTCCGGGGTGCCCAACCTGCTGTTCCGTCGCAACTCGGTCTCCGGCGCGGTCGAGGTCCTGCAGCGCGACGGAACCGGCATCGTCCTGAACGACCAATTGCACGCATAACCTCGATTCCGGCATCCTTCTCGGGGTACGCTGCGAATCGAGAAGGAGTGACGTGGGAACCGACGCACCGCGCAGTAAACGCCACCGCAGGTTCGGGCTGGCCGTCACCGTCCTGGCCGTGTGCCTGAGCCTCGTGCTGCTGGCCTCCGGGGCGGGCGTCTGGACCGTGACCCGGTCGTTCCCGACGGTGTTCGGCGAGATCGCGCTGCGCGGCCTGGCAGCGGATGTCACGGTGTACCGGGACGAGGCCGGCATCCCCCAGATCGTCGCGAACACCGCGACCGACCTGTTCCGCGCCGAAGGCTACGTGCACGCCCAGGACCGGTTCTGGGAGATGGACTTTCGCCGGCACGTGACCAGCGGGCGGCTCTCCGAGCTCTTCGGGGCGAGCCAGGTCGGCACGGACACGTTCATCCGCACCCTCGGCTGGCGCGCGGTGGCCGAGCAGGAGGTCGCCCAGCTCGACCCCGTCACGCTGAGCTACTACCAGGCCTACGCGGAGGGCGTGAACTCCTACCTGGCCACGCACGAGGGCGCCGACCTCTCCCTCGAGTACGTGGCGCTGGCCCTGCAGAATCCCGGCTACACGCCCGAACCGTGGACCCCGGCCGACTCGGTCGCGTGGCTGAAGGCCATGGCCTGGGACCTGCGCTCCAACCTCGACGACGAGGTGGACCGGGCCCTCCTCGCCGGTAGTTTCAGCCCGGACGAGGTGGCGCAGCTGCATCCGTCGTACTCCTACGCGGATCATCCGACGATCCTCGACGGGGCGCCTCCCGAGCAGGCGGAGGCCGCAGCGGACGACGGGAACGTGAGCGACGGACAGACCGACGGTTCGGGCGACGGTTCGGCCGACGGGATAACCGGGGAGCCGGCCCAAACCGCTCTCGCCTCCGCCCTGACCGGGCTGCACGGCACGCTCGCGGGGGTGCCGGAGCTGCTCGGCCCGGCCGGTGCCGACAACGAGCTCGGCTCGAACTCCTGGGTGGTGTCCGGCGCGCACACGGACACGGGCAAACCGATCCTGGCCAACGATCCGCACCTGGGCGCGGTCATGCCCTCGGTCTGGTACCAGGTGGGCCTGCGGTGCCGCACCCTCAGCGCGGAGTGCCCGTTCGACCTCGCCGGGTACGGTTTCTCCGGGCTGCCGGGCATCATCATCGGCCACAACAGCCGCATCGCCTGGGGCTTCACGAATCTGGGGCCGGATGTCGCGGACCTCTACCTGGAAAAGGTCACCGGCAGCACCTACGAATACGACGGGGCACAGAAGCCCCTGCTGGTGCGCAACGAGCGGATCAAGGTGGCGGGCGGCGACCCGGTGAAGATCCAGATCCGGGCGACGGAGCACGGCCCGATCGTCAGCGGCCTGGACGGCACCGCCTTTCCGGGGATCGCGACGGAGTACCCGTCGGCGATCGACCTGCCCGACCTCGCCGTGCCGGAGGCCCCGGCAGCCCCGGCCGACCCGGCCGCGGCGGCACCCGCAGCGGCGCCGGCTCCCGAACCCACGAGCTACCAGCTGTCGCTGCAGTGGACGGCACTGACACCCGGGCGCACGGCATCCGCTGTCTTCGCTCTCGACGCCGCCACCGACTGGGCGAGCTTCCGGGCGGCGGCCCAGCTGTTCGACGTGCCGTCGCAGAACCTCGTCTACGCGGACGTGGACGGCAACGTCGGCTACCAGGCGCCCGGCCTGATCCCGATCCGCCGCGCCGGGGACGGCACCGTGCCGGCGCCCGGCTGGACCAGCCAGTACGGGTGGACCGGCTACATCCCGTTCGAGGAGCTGCCGCAGTCATACAACCCGCCGGCCGGCTTCATCGTGACCGCCAACAACTCCCCCGTCGGCCCGGACTACCCGTACCTCATCACCAAGGACTGGGACCTCGGCTACCGTGCGACGGAGATCACGAAACGCCTGCAGGCCAGCATCGATGCCGCCACCCCCCTCACCACAGCCATGATGAGCGAGATCCAGGCCGACACCTACAGCCCCCTGGCGGCCGCCCTCGTGCCCGCGCTGAAGAAGATCGCGCCCACCGACAAGACCCGGGCCGCCCTCGCCCTCTTCGACCACTGGGACTACCACCTCGACGCGGACAGCGCGGCAGCCGCCTACTTCAACATCATCTGGCGCAACCTGCTCGTGAACATGTTCGACGGCAAGCTCCCGGAAGGAACCTCGCTCACCGGCGGTGACCGTTCGTTCGCGATCGTGATCGGACTGCTCAACACCCCCGACTCGCCCTGGTGGAACAACGACAAGGTCGGGGCCGCGGGCCGCGACAGTATGCTCAAAAAGGTGGTCGGTCAGGCCGCCGCGGAGGCCGAGAAACTGATGGGGCCGGATGTCTCCGGCTGGGAGTGGGGCCGCATCCACACCCTCGAGATGACGCATGCGAGCTTCGGCAAATCCGGGATCGCACCGCTGGAGTGGCTCTTCAACCGCGGGCCGTATCAGGTCGCGGGCGGGTCATCCGTCGTCGACGCGGTCGGCTGGGACGCGACGGCCGGTTACGCGGTCGACTGGGTGCCGTCGATGCGCCAGGTCGTGAGCCTGGCGGACTGGGACAGGTCGACCTGGCTGAACCTGACCGGCAGTTCGGGGCATGCGTTCCACCCGAACTACGACGACCAGACCGAGCTCTGGCAACGCCAGGAGACCCGGCCGTGGCTCTTCTCGCTCGGCGCCGTCAAGGCGGCGGCCACCAACACCCTCGTGCTGCGTCCGCTCACCCGAACCAGGTGAGCGGTGCCGGCTCGGCTGCCTAGCGGCGCGGGAAGTCGCGGGCCGGGGAACCGATGTAGAGCTGCTGCGGGCGACCGATCTTGGTGGTCGGGTCCTCGTTCATCTCGCGCCAGTGGGCGACCCACCCGGGCAGGCGGCCGATCGCGAAGAGCACCGTGAACATGCTCGTGGGGAATCCCATGGCCTTGTAGATGACGCCGGTGTAGAAGTCGACGTTCGGGTACAGCTTGCGTTCCTTGAAGTAGTCGTCGTTCAGGGCGATGTGCTCGAGTTCCTTGGCGATGTCGAGCAGGTCGTCCTTGACGCCCAGGGCGGCGAGCACCTCGTCGGCGCTCTCCTTGACCAGCGTCGCCCGCGGGTCGTAGTTCTTGTAGACCCGGTGGCCGAAGCCCATCAGGCGAACGCCCTGTTCCTTGTTCTTGACGCGCTCGACGAACTTCTCGACGCCTTCACCGGATGCCTTGATCTCGCCGAGCATCTTCAGGACGGCTTCGTTCGCGCCGCCGTGAAGCGGGCCGGAGAGCGCGTTGATGCCCGCGGACACCGAGGCGAACAGGTTGGCTTCGGTGGAGCCGACGAGGCGCACCGTCGAGGTCGACGCGTTCTGCTCGTGGTCCTCGTGCAGCATCAGCAGGCGCTCGAGCGCCTTGCTGACCACGGGGTTGACCTCGTAGGGTTCGGCGAGGGTGCCGAAGATGAGGCGCAGGAAGTTGTCCACGTAGCCGAGCGAGTTGTCGGGGTAGAGGAACGCCTGGCCGATGCTCTTCTTGTAGGCGTAGGCGGCCATCACGGGCAGCTTGGCGAGCAGGTGCACGGTGGCCAGTTCGACCTGTTCCGGGTCGTTCGGGTTGAGCGAGTCCTGGTAGTACGCGGCCAGCGCCGACGTGCCGGCGGACAGAACGGCCATCGGGTGGGCGTTGTAGGGCAGCACGTCGAAGAGGCCCTTGAGGTCTTCATGCAGCAGGGTGTGGCGACGGATGCGGGTGTCGAACGCTTCGAGTTCGCTCGCGCTGGGCAGGGTGCCGTAGATCAGCAGCCAGGCGGTCTCGAGGAAGTTCGAGTTCTGGGCGATCTGCTCGATCGGGAAGCCGCGATAGCGGAGGATGCCCTTGTCGCCGTCGATGAAGGTGATCGCCGAGCGGGTCGCCGCGGTGTTCACGAACCCGGAGTCGAGCGTGATCAGGCCCGACTGGCGGGTGAGGGTGGAGATGTCGATGCCCGACGCGCCGGCGGTGCCGCGCACGATCGGTAAGTCTGCGGACCCGCCCGGGAACGTCAGCGTGGCTCGCTGGGGTTCGATGGACGGTTCGCCGGCCGGTACGTTCGCGGCCTCATCGGCCGGCTCGCTGGCTGGTGTTCGCTGCGCAATGTCGCTCACGGCGGCTCCCTGGGTCTGACTGAGTGTCACTGAATATCACTACCTAACCGTCTGGTGACTGACCGTCTGTGGCGATTGGCCACAGCACACCGATGTGTCTGTAGACGTCAACGCGGATACAGCCTAATAGGCTCAGCCGCCTACTGTTGCATTCGCCAAGAATGCCCCCTCTCGGTTAGAGGTAGTTGACAAGGCCGCGGATGCCTGATTCACCCGGCCCGGAGCCTCGCTGCGGCGGCCCCGATTCGCTCATCGGTGGCCGTGAGCGAGAAGCGCACGTGCTGGGGATATCCGTCGCCATAGAAATGGCCGGGGCCGGCGAGGATGCCCAGATCCGCCAGACGGGCGATCGATTCCCACGCGTCGACACCCTCGGTGGCCCACAGGTACAGCCCCGCCTCGCTGTGCTCGACGCGGAAGCCGGCCGCGACCACGGCGGGCAGCAGCACGGCACGGCGTGACCGGTACCGTTCACGCTGCACGGCCACGTGCTCGTCGTCGCCCAGCGCGGCCACCATGGCGGCCTGCAGGGGTGCGGGAAGCATCAGGCCGGCATGCTTGCGCACGGTCAGCACCCGCGCGAGCAGGTCGGCGCAGCCGGCGGCGAACGCCCCGCGGTAGCCGGCCATGTTCGACTGCTTGCTCAGGGAGTAGATCGCCAGCACGTTGCTTCGGTCGGTGCCGGCGACCCGAGGGTCGAGGATGCTGGGGATCGGCTCGGTGTCCCAGCCGTCGGTCCAGCCCAGTTCGGCGTAGCACTCGTCCGAGACGATCACCGCGCCGAGCTCCCGGGCCCGATCGACCGCGGCACGGAGGTGCGCGACCGGGAGCACCCGGCCGTCCGGGTTGCCCGGGCTGTTCAGCCAGATCAGCCTGGTCGTGGCCGGCCACTCGGCCGGGTCGTCGGAGGCGAGCGCCTCGGCCCCGGCGATGGCCGTGCCGATGCTGTAGGTCGGGTAGGCGGCCAAAGGGTGCACCACCGTGTCGCCCTCACCGACGCCGAGCATGAACGGCAGCAGCGCCACCATCTCCTTGGACCCGATGGTCGGCAGCACATTCTTCTCGGTGAGGCCGATGACGCCGCGCCGGCGCCCGTACCAGGCGATGATCGCCTGCAGCAGCTCCGGGGTCCCGGCGGTCTGCGGGTAGGCGTGGGCGTCGGTGGCGGCCGCCAGCGCCGTGCGAATGACCTCGGGCGTCTGGTCGACCGGGGAGCCGATCGACAGGTCGACGATGCCGTCGGCGTGGGCGCGGGCCCGGGCCGCGAACGGAACCATCTGGTCCCACGGGTAGTCGGGGAGCGGCTTCAGCACGCGCAGGTCACGCCTGGACCTGCGGGGGCAGGGCGGCAATGATGGGGTGGTCCTTGTGGATCACGCCGATTTTGGCCGCGCCGCCGGGAGAGCCGAGGTCGTCGAAGAACTCGACGTTGGCCTTGTAGTACTCGGCCCACTGCTCGGGGGTGTCGTCTTCGTAGTAGATGGCCTCGACCGGGCAGACGGGCTCGCAGGCACCGCAGTCGACGCATTCGTCGGGGTGGATGTAGAGCGAGCGGTCACCCTCGTAGATGCAGTCGACCGGGCATTCGTCGACGCAGGCGCGGTCTTTCACATCGACGCACGGCAGTGCAATGACGTATGTCACGGGTGGGGAGCTCCCTTCACGAGCGGAATATCAGTCTATTGCGAACCCGGCCGGGCCGGAATTCGAGGCCAGGCGAGCACGAGGGTGGCCACCAGCGCCGGCACGACGGTCCACAGCATGCCGGGAAGGCCCTGGGGAACGAGCACGGAGCCCCCCGTGCTGCGCAGCGACAGCAGGAAGATGCTGCCGAGCAGCCCCAGCGCGCAGAACAGGACGATCATGCGGTCGCCGAGCACCAGACGGAGGCCGACCAGCAGCGCGGTCACTCCGGTCAGGGCCAGGATCAGTCCCACCGGGATCGTGACCGGTCCGATCGGCACGGTGGCCTGGTGCGCGATGGTGCCGACCACGCCGAAGGCCGCACCGATCAGCAGGGCGAAGACGCCGGCCAGGGCGCGGCTGACCAGTCCCGGCTCCGCGGCGACCTCGGCGGCGGCCCGGTGCGGGGATTCCAGGCGCAGATAGGTCTCGGTGCCGCCGATCACGACCGGCACGGCGCCCGTGCCTGAGCCCGTGCCGGTGTTTGGGCCCGTGCCGGCGCCGACCGGGAGCACGGTGTGACCCGTGACGCTCCAGCGCCCGGGGTAGGCCCAGACGGCTCGCAGCTTCTGCTCGACGTGGTCGCTGACGTCGATCGCGACGATGCGCTGGCCGATGGCCCCCGACACGCTGCGGCTGGCGAAGACGGGCACGTGCAGGGTGTCGGCGGCCCCGACGGCCGCGTCGCGGAGGCGCTCGTCCTCGGTGCCGATCACGAGGGCGGTGGCCTGAATCTCGTCGAGCACGTCGGCCACGGCCGCGGCCAGGGCCTGCCGGTCCGGCCCGGCTTCCGGCGAGGCGACGGATGCCGCGGGCAGCATCCGCCAGTCGCTCACGTCCAACTCCGCCATCGCCGAGCCCACGGCGGCGTCGTCGCCCCCGGCGGCGGCGCCGGACGCCCCGAACAGCACGACGACCTCGGCTCCGTCGGAGCGCAGCCGGGAGATAGTGCCTCCGGTGAGCAGGGCCTCCTGACCGGGACGGTCGTGCAGGAACACGACTCGCTCTGCGCTGCCGGACATGACCATCGATGAGCTCCACTGCGGTTGTGACGGGCGGACACCCACCGATGCATAATAGCTGGACACAGGCGCGGAATCGAAGCTAGAGTGTGCTGGGTTAGGTTAGCCTAACCACACTTACCCGCCAGGCCACCAGCAATGTGAACCAGGACGTACCGTGCTCGCCAACTACCTGATCGGCCTCCGCGAAGGTCTCGAAGCCGCTCTGATCGTGACCATCCTCGTGGCCGACGTCGACGATCGGCCGCCGTTCAGGCCACCGGCGAGTCCACGCTGCCGCTGGCCGGAGCCGCGTTGGGCATCCTCACCGCAGTCGTCCTCGGCTGGCTGATCTACGCGGGCATGGTGAAGATCAACCTCGCGAGGTTCTTCACCTGGACCGGGCACCATCAACTTCTCCCCCGCCACCACCTGGCTGCAGCTGGTCGCCTGGCTCGGGTACACGATCCCGGTGATGACGCTCTTCATCCGGCAGGGCCGCCAGGGCAGCCGGCCGCGCCTCGCCGCTCCGGAACAGGCGGCGTCCGACCGGGGGCCCGCCTCGGTCACGCACTGACCGTTCCCGAGCTTGCCGCCGACAGTGCCCGTTCCGGTCGAGAGTGACCGGCGAAGCGGTCACTCTCGACCGGAACGGGCACTAAAGGGAGGGCGGGGAGGGGCCGGGTATTAGGCGGCCGGGTTGACCGTGTAGAGCACGCCCTCGGGGGTGCCGGCGAGCACGACGGACCAGGTGCCGTTCGTCAGAGCGGCCACGCCGGCCTCGCCGACGTTCGCGGTGGCACTCGTGTCGGAGCTGAAGCCGGCGTCCTCGAGCTTCTTCTTGGCATCGGCGAGGGGGTCGGCGGCCGAAGTGGCGACCGTGACCACCCAGCCCGTGTCGCCGTTCGTCGTGTTTGCGGCGCCGAAGCCGAGGTTCCCGTCGATGACCGGGATCTCCTTGGGCCAGCCCGCCGGCAGCTCCCCGGCGAGGCTCACGTCGCCGCCGGTGGCCTCTTTCACGGCTCCGTTGACCGCACCGCCGACCGTTGCGCCGGAACAGCCGGAGAGCAGGAGCATCGCTGCCACGGCAACGGCCGCCACTCGTGCACATTTCATTTCCATCGTCAGGCTCGTTTCTGGTGTCGTTTGTGCGTGGTCGTGAAACCACGCGTTGTCGTTAAACCACGAAACCGCAGGGGCCGGGCGATGAGAATCCATCCCCAGACCCGCTGCGGTTTACGTTGGGGTGCTAGTTCGCGTCCTGCTTCTTCAAGCGGGAGACGTTGCGCTGACGTGCCGAAGCGGCCAGCTCGACCTTGCGGATGCGCACGACGGCGGGGGTGACCTCGACGCACTCGTCTTCGCGGGCGAACTCGAGGCACTGCTCGAGCGTGAGCTGCTTGGACGGGGTCATCGACTCGAACGTGTCGGAGGTGGACTGACGCATGTTGGTCAGCTTCTTCTCTTTGGTGATGTTCACGTCCATGTCGTCGGCGCGCGAGTTCTCGCCGATGACCATGCCCTCGTAGACCTCTTCGGTCGGGTTGACGAAGAACGACATCCGCTCCTGCAGGGCGATGATGGCGAACGGCGTGACGACACCGGAGCGGTCGGCCACGATCGAGCCGTTGGTGCGGGTCGTGATGGTGCCGGCCCAGGCCTCGTAGCCGTGGAAGATCGCGTTGGCGATACCGGTTCCGCGGGTGTCCGTGAGGAACTCGGTGCGGAAGCCGATCAGGCCGCGCGACGGAACGATGAATTCCATCCGGACCCAGCCGGTGCCGTGGTTCGCCATGTTCTCCATGCGACCCTTGCGGGCGGCGAGGAGCTGGGTGATCGCGCCGAGGTACTCTTCGGGCGAGTCGATGGTGAGGTGCTCGTACGGCTCGTGGATCTTGCCGTCGACGCGCTTCACGACCACCTGCGGCTTGCCGACGGTGAGTTCGAAGCCTTCACGGCGCATCTGCTCGACCAGGATGGCGAGGGCGAGCTCGCCTCGGCCCTGAACCTCCCAGGCGTCCGGGCGTCCGATGTCGATCACACGGAGCGAGACGTTGCCGACGAGTTCCTTGTCGAGACGGTCCTTGACCATGCGGGCGGTGAGCTTGTGGCCCTTGACCTTGCCGATCAGCGGCGAGGTGTTGGTGCCGATGGTCATCGAGATGGCGGGGTCGTCGACCGTGATGGTCGGCAGCGGCCGCGGGTCTTCGGGGTCGGCGAGGGTCTCACCGATGGTGATGTCCGCGAATCCGGCGACGGCGACGATGTCGCCGGGGCCGGCGCTCTCGGTCGGGTAGCGGTCGAGGGCCCGGGTGATCATGAGCTCGGTGACACGCACGTTCGCGATGGTGCCGTCGTGCTTGATCCAGGCGACCGTCTGGCCCTTCTTGATGGTGCCCTGGAAGATGCGCAGCAGCGCGAGGCGACCGAGGAACGGCGAGGAGTCGAGGTTGGTGACCCAGGCCTGCAGCGGGTGCTCGTCGTCGTAGACCGGCGCCGGGATGTGCTGGAGGATGGCTTCGAACAGCGGCTCGAGGTCTTCGTTGTCGGGCAGCTGGCCGTTCTCGGGCTTGTTCAGGCTGGCGGAACCGTTACGGCCGGACGCGTAGACGACGGGCACGTTCAGCACCAGGTCGAGGTCGAGGTCGGGCACGTCGTCGGCCATGTCGCTGGCGAGGCCGAGGAGCAGGTCCTGGCTTTCCTCGACGACCTCGTCGATGCGCGCATCGGGACGGTCGGTCTTGTTGACCAGGAGGATGACGGGCAGGTGGGCCTCGAGGGCCTTGCGCAGCACGAAACGGGTCTGCGGCAGCGGGCCCTCACTGGCGTCGACGAGGAGCACGACACCGTCGACCATGGACAGGCCGCGCTCGACCTCGCCACCGAAGTCGGCGTGGCCGGGGGTGTCGATCACGTTGATGGTGATGGGACCGTCGGTCGCGTGGATGCCCTTGTACGAGATCGCCGTGTTCTTGGCGAGAATCGTGATGCCCTTTTCGCGCTCGAGCTCGTTCGAGTCCATGGCGCGCTCCTCGGTGTGGGAGTGCTCGGCAAACGAGTTGGTCTGCTGGAGCATCGCGTCAACCAGCGTGGTCTTGCCGTGGTCGACGTGGGCGACGATTGCGACATTTCGGAGGTTATTGCGCGTGGCAATCGCCATGAAGTAGATCCTTACGAAGAATGATGCCGCAGAGTACCGCGTGCGACTAAGAGTGGATGTATGTGGTCAGGGTCCGACCCAACGGATAATCCTACCGCACTCTCCCTGCCGGGAGGCTGAGTGCGGATTCAGCTTCGACATCGTGACAGGAAAATCGGCCCGGCAACCGGGCAAAAAGAAACGCGGGGCGGGAACCGAAGTTCCCGCCCCGCGTGTCACTGTTCGGGTGTATCGCTGGTTCTGCTGCTTACTTCTTCCAGCCGACGATGCTCCAGTCGACCGTTTCGAACTGGGTGGCGCCGTAGTTGACCAGGCCGGTCTTCACCGCGTACACGTTCGGCAGCGGGGCGATCGGGATGATCGGCACGTAGGCGGCGAGCACCTTGTCGATCTTGTTGGCGATGACGATCCGCTTGTCGGCGTCGAGCTCGGTGTTGGCCTCGTCGAAGAGTGCGGACAGCTTCTTGTCGGTGATGCCGGTGAAGTTCGACTCGGAATCGACCGGGGAGAACAGCGCCTCGCTCGAGGAGATCGGCCACGGGGTGCCGACCCAGGAGAAGCTCGTCATCTCGAAGTCGCCCGGGATGATGTAATCCGAGAAGTACTTCGCGGCGGGGACCTCGTTGAGCTCGACGGTGACGCCGACCTCCTTGAGGTCGGCCTGCACCTGCACGGCGCGCTGCTTGTTCGTCGGGGTGTCGGCGGGCACGGTGATGGACAGCTTGAGTGCCTTGCCGTCCTTCTCGCGGGTGCCGTCGCTTCCGGCCTTGTAACCGGCCTCGTCGAGGAGCTTCTTGGCCGCGTCGACGTCATAGCCGATCGCGTCGCCCACGTTGTCTTCGTAGCCCTTCTGTCCCGGCATGAAGATGTAGCTGCCCTGGGTGGTGGCGTCCACGCCGACGGGGGTGTTGGCCGACTCGGAGATGAGCTCGCGGTTGACCGCGTGGCCGATGGCCTGGCGCACCAACACGTCCTTGAGCGGACCCTTGGAGCCGTTCATGGTGACGTGCGTCCAGGTGAGGCCGCCGGATGCCTGGATCTCGGCATCCTTTCGCTTCTCGGCCGTCTGGTAGGCGTCAGCGTTGGACGAGATGTAGAGCACGTCCGTTTCGGAGTTGCCGAACGAGGTGGCCTGCGACGCGCCGCTGACGACCTTGACGACGATGGTGTCCAGCTTGGCCGCCTCGCCCCACCACTTCGGGTTGCGGGTCAGGGTGACGACCTGGCCGACCGTGTCGATCGAGGAGATCACGAACGGGCCGGAGGACGGCACCGGGGTGGTGACGTACCCCGCGTTGAACGCCTCAGGATCGGATGCGACCGCCGCGGGCAGAACACCCGTGAAGATCGACGCCCAGTCGGCGTTGATCGAGTCGAAGGTCACCGTGAAGTCGAAATCGCTGCCCTTCGACTCGATCGCGCTGATCTGCTCGAAGATGGCCGTGGACGCCGGGGAATAGGCCTCGTTACTGCCGTTCATGGCCGCCCAGGTGGCCGCGTAGTCCTTGTAGGTGATCGGGGTGCCGTCTTCCCAGACCGCCTTCGGGTTCAACTTGATCTCGATGACCTGCGGGTCGTCGCTGACGACCTCGACGCTGGTCGCGTAGTTGGGGTCGACCAGGGTGGTCCCGTCGCCCGCGACCCGGATCGGGCCGCCGGACGTCGGCGCCACGGTGTTGACCGTGTCGGACTCGTTGCCGTCGACCTCGTAGATGTTCCAGTTCGAGGGCATCGCGTTGATGGCGAGGTTCAGGGTTCCGCCGACCTGCACGTCGGCGGCGGCGGCAGCCTCCCACGCGGTGGTGGGCAGCGCCTTGCTGCTCGCCTTCGGGGAGGTGCTGCCTGCGGTGTTTCCGGGGGCGCACGCCGTGAGCAACAAGGCGGACGCACTCAGAACGGCCACTGCTGCAAAAACAGTAGTTTTCCGTTTCATGTGATTCTCCATTTCTTGGTGGGGACTTTTCCTGGTGAGGGACGTAAGGATGGAAGTACTGAGAATTTAGAGCACGAGGTCTTCCTCGCGGCCGGCCAGCGACGCCGAGATGGCCAGCTCGTTCTGCTCGACGTGGTGGCAGGCAGTCTGCACGGTGGCGTGCAGTTCCAGAACCGGGTCGACGCTCTCGCAGAGCGAGCGGTCCTGCGGCGCGAGCAGCGCGTACAGGGGGCAGCGGCTGCGGAAGTTGCAGCCGTCGATCTGCTCGGTCGGGCTGGGCAGGTCGCCCTGGAGCAGCACCCGCTTGCGGCTGCGCTCGATCACCGGGTCCGGGATCGGCGCCGCCGAGATCAGGGCCTGGGTATACGGATGCCGCGGGCGGGCGAACACCTCGGCGACCGGCCCGTACTCGACGATTCGTCCCAGGTACATCACGGCGACCGTGTCCGCGATCTGGCGCACGATCGCCAGGTCGTGCGCGACGAACAGGTAGGAGAGGTTCAGCTGCTCCTTGAGGTCCTCGAGCAGGTTGATCACCCCGGCCTGGATCGAGACGTCCAGGGCGGACACGGGTTCGTCGAGGACGACGAGCCGGGGGTTGGTCGCCAGAGCCCGGGCAATGCCCACGCGCTGCCGCTGTCCGCCGGAGAACTCGTGCGGGTAACGGTCCGCCATCTGCGGGTCGAGTCCCACGAGGTCGAGCAGTTCAGCCACCCGGGCGCGCCGGGCCGCGGGCTTCACCCCGTGCACGGTGAGGGGTTCGCCGATGATGTCGCCGATCGGCAGCCTCGGGTCCAGGGCGGCCATCGGGTCCTGGAAGACGATCTGCACGTCCTTCCGCAACCGGAGCAGCTCGGCCCGGCCGAGCCCGGTGACATCCCGGCCGTCGATCAGGATCTGGCCGGCCTGCGGCTTCGTCATCTCCAGGATCTCGAGGATCGTCGTGGACTTGCCACAGCCGGACTCGCCGACCAGGCCCAGGGTCTGGCCGGGCAGGATCGAGAAGGACACCCCGTCGACCGCGCGTACGGTGCCGATCTGGCGGGAGAACACCCCGCCCTTGGTGAGCGGGAAATGCCGCACCAGCCCGGTCACCGTCAGGACCGGCTGGGCATCCTGGTCCTTCTCCCGGTGCGCCACGGCCAGCGGTGCCGGGCGGGGGAAGACGTCGGGGCGGGTCAAAACACCGTCGGCGATCTCGTCCGAGCGGTGGCAGGCTGCCACGTGCGCGGCCTCCGCCAGACCGGCCACGGGCGCGCCGGGAGCGGCCGTGCCGGGCGCGGTCATGCCGGCCGGGCCGGCGTTCCCGTGCACGAGAAGCACCGGTTCGGTCTCGTGGCAGGCGTCGAGGGAGATCGGACAGCGGGCCGCGAACGGGCAGCCGCGCGGCAGGGCCGTCAGCGACGGCGGGCGTCCCTCGAGCGGCACCAGTCGTTCCGTTCCGGCGGTCTGCATATTGGGCACCGAGCGCAGCAGGCCGATCGTGTAGGGCATGTGCGGGGCCGCGAAGACCTCCTGGGTGGTGCCGTTCTCGACGAGCTTCCCGGCGTACATCACGGCGATCCGGTCGGCGTGGCCGGCCACCACGCCCAGGTCGTGGGTGATCAGCACGACGGCGGCGCCGGTCAGGTTCTTCGCCGTCTCCAGTACCTCCAGGATCTGGGCCTGGATCGTGACGTCCAGGGCCGTGGTGGGCTCATCGGCGATGATCAGCAGGGGGTCGTTGGCGATCGACATGGCGATCATCGCGCGCTGGCGCATCCCGCCGGAGAACTCGTGCGGGAAGGCCCGCGCGCGTCGTTCGGGCGCCGGGATCCCGACCACCGTGAGCAGCTCGACCGCCCGAACCTGCGCCGCACGCTTGGTCAACGCGGGGTCGTGCAGCAGCAGGGCCTCCGCGATCTGGTCGCCCACGGTGTACACCGGGGTCAGCGCCGACAGCGGGTCCTGGAAGATCATCGAGATTTCGCGGCCACGGATGCGGGAGAGCTGCTGGTCGTTCAGGTCCAGCAGCGACCGGCCGCCGAACATGATGCTGCCGGTGACAACCGCCGAACTGGGCAGCAGACCCATCAACGCGAGCGAGGACACCGATTTGCCGGAGCCGGACTCGCCCACGATGCCGAGGAACTCGCCCTTGTGCACCTGGTAGCTGATCCCGCGCACGGCCTGCACCGCGGGGCCTCCCCGCTGGGGGAACGTGACCGAGAGGTCGGTGACCTCCAGCAGCGGCGTCTGGCCACGGCCGGGCCGCGCCGGGCTCCCGTTCAGCAGAAGATTAGTCACGGTTGACTCCCGAGGTAGGGTCGACGGCGTCGCGCAGGGCGTCCCCGATCAGGCTGACGGCGAACAGGGTCACGATCAGCACGCCGGCCGGGAACACGAACAGCCAGGGCCGGGTGACGGCCGCACTCGTCCCCTCCGCCAGGAGGGTGCCGAGGGACACGTCGGGTGCCCGGATACCGAAGCCGAAGTAGCTGAGGCTGGTCTCGGCGAGGATCGCCGCCACCACTCCGAGCGTCGCGTCGATGATCAGGAGCGACGCGACGTTGGGGATGATGTGGCGGCCGAGGATCTTCCGCATCGGCACGCCCATGTACCGGGCGGCCTTGACGAAGTCGCGGTCGCGCAGCGACTTGGTCTGCGACCGCACCACCTGGGCCATGATCATCCAGCTGAAGCCCGCGATGAAGACGGTCAGGAAGACCCAGGACAGCCCCTTGAAGAGGGGGCTCAGGATCACCAGGAGGATGAACGACGGCAGCACCAGCAGCAGGTTGATGCACCAGACCAGGACCCGGTCGACGACGCCGCCCATGTAGCCGGCCACGGAGCCGACGACCGCGGCGATGAGCGTGCCGAGCGGGCCGGCGATCAGGCCGATCACCAGGGATTTCTGCAGCCCCACCAGCGTCTGCGCGTAGAGGTCCTGGCCGATGCCGTTGGTGCCGAACCAGTGCAGCTGCGTCGGGCCGAGCCCCATGTTGAGCGGGTCACGGCCGGTGGCGTTGTAGGGGTAGAGCAGGGGACCGAGCAGCGCCCAGGCCAGGATCACGGCGATGGTGACCGCCCCCACCCAGAAACGCGAGGTCTGGGTCAGCCGGCACCAGATCAGCCGCCCGCGGGAGCGCGCCTTCTTCGGCGGGGTGACCTCGGTGCCGAGAGGCTGCGGGGGAAGCGGAACGACCGGGGAGCCGAGCTCGGCGTTGGTTTCTTCGACCAGGGACATCTCAGTTCCTCACTCTCGGGTCGAGCGCGGCGTAGAGCACTTCGGAGAGCGTCGAGGAGAACAGGATCAGGATGGCCACGAACAGCGTGGTCCCGGCGACCGCGTTGATGTCGCTCTGGCTGATCGCGTTCAGGGCGAATTCGCCCATCCCGTGGAAGGAGAAGACGATCTCGAGCATGATCGAGCCGGAGACCAGCGTGCCGAAGCTGTAGGCGAAGAACGTGGACATCGGGATGAGCGCGACCCGCACGCCGTGGCGAACGAGCGCCGAGTTGCGGGAGCGCCCCTTGGCCCTGGCGGTGCGGATGAAGTCGGCCGAGAGCACGTCGAGCATGACGCTGCGCTGGTAGCGGGAGTAGCCGGCCGCGCCGATCAGCACGAGCGCGATCGTGGGCAGGAGCAGGTGGACGCCGCGGTCCAGGGTCAGATCCCACCAGGATCCGCTCAGCCCGGCCGAGTATTCGCCGGTGAAGTTGATCAGCTGGGCTCCCGCTGCGCCGTTCAGCGCGGTCGCCGCGATCATGAGTAGGACCCCGATCACGAAGGTCGGCGTGGCGAAAATCAGGTAGGAGCCATAGGTGACGACCTGGTCGCTCAGTTTGTACTGACGCACCGCGCCCCAGACGCCCAGCGTCACCCCGACGAGGGCCCCGATCAGCGAGCCGATCAGGAGCAGTCGCAGACTGACACCGGCGCGGGAGATGATCTGGTCGCCAATGGAAACGCCGTTGACCCCGGTGCCCAGCGAGCCGTGCACGACCAGGTTCACCAGCCAGTCCCAGAGCCGCTGGAGCACGGGCACGTTCGGGTTGACGCCGAGGCCGTCCAGGATGTTGTCGATCGTCTGCTGCGTCGGCTGGGGGTTGCGGCCGTAGTACTTGGCAGCAGGGTCGAGGGCCAGGCTGGACACGACATACGCCAGACACGTCGCGATGAGCGAAAGGAAGAAGTAGTTGACGAAACGTCGGAAGATGTAGAAGGCCACGCGCGGTCAACCTAGAACGGGGAACGAGAGACGGCAGCCGGAATGGTTCTACGAAGTGATCCCATTGTTTACTCCCCCGTCGCGCTCCCGCCCGAAGGATTCCCGGCGGCAGAACCGTTTCAAATGTTGTTACGGGGCGAGCCTGTGCCTGCGCGAAGCTCCTTTGCCCCAGATCACAGTCTGCGGCAGATCCTGACAAAACATGTAACATTTTCGAAACTTAAGTCGCAATTTGCTGAGTCCGGGGTCAGAGGATTGAGCAACGCTCAGACCTGCGCCGCCCAGATCAGCTGCGCGACGACGACCAGGAGGAGCGCCACGCCGACCTGCAGCGACCATCCGTTCCACCGGCGTGCAGCGGCATCCGTGGGGCCCTGCGGCCGCTCATGCCGTTCCCAATAGCCCTGGATCGCCCGGTGGGCGGCGCTACCGCTGATCCGTCCGCTGGGCTCGCGCACCTGCGCCGCCCGCGGGGCCGGCCCGGACGACCGGACCGGCATCGACGACCGGGCGGATGACGGCGCTCCCCAGCACCGCAGCCGCTCGCCTGACCGGGTCACCACGACGACCTGGTGGCGCAGCACGATCTCGTCCACCGCACCCCAGGGCACGGTCGTCGTGCGCAGCACGTTGACGATGGTCAGCCCGGTGCCGGACAGCCGCAGGCACGGCCGGGCGAAGACGAGCCAGGCCGACCACAGCACCAGCGTCACCGCCGGCAGGGACACCAGGGCCACGGCCCCCCGCGCACGCAGGAGCGCGTCGACCAGCAGCGCGGCGCACAGCAGCGCCACGGCCGCGAAGACGGCGACGGATGCCGGCGACCGCAGGACGATCGCCGCGCGCCCGGGAGTCACTCCCGCGCCGCCGAACCGCGGTCAGCGGCCAAACTGGAAGTTGCCGCCCGGGATGGCTGCGAGCAGTTCCTGGGTGTACGCCTCACGCGGGTTGTCGAAGACCTCGTCCGTGAACGCGGTCTCGACGATCCGCCCCTTCTGCATGACGCAGACGTTGTCGGCCACGAGCCGCACGACTGCGAGGTCGTGCGTGATGAACAAATAGGTCAGGCCGAGTTCGGTCTGCAGTTCGGTGAGCAGGTTCAGGATCTGGCCCTGCACGAGCACGTCGAGGGCGGATACCGCCTCGTCGAGCACGAGCACGTCCGGCTTGAGCGCGAGGGCACGGGCCACCGCGATCCGCTGGCGCTGCCCGCCGGACAGTTCGCTCGGGTAGCGGTACCGGGTGGCCCAGGGCAGGGATACCTGGTCCAGCAGCTCGCGCACGCGGTCCTGGCGCTCTTTGGAGGAGCCGATCTTGTGCGCCAGCAGGGGCTCGGCGATCGTGTTGCCCACGTTGTACTGCGGGTCGAGGGAGCCGTACGGGTCCTGGAACACCGGCTGCACGCGGCGGCGGAACTTGAGCAGCGCCGCCCCCTTGAGCCCGGCGACATCCTGGCCGTCGAACTCGATCTGGCCGCTGGTGATGCTCTCCAGCTGCAGGATGAGCTTCGCGACGGTGGACTTGCCCGACCCGGATTCCCCGACGAGCGCCGTGGTGGTGCCCTTCCTGATGCCGAAGGAGACGTCGTTGACGGCGAGCAGTTCGTTGTACTTCAGGCCCTTGGTGCGGATGCGGTACAGCTTGGAGATGTTCTGGATCGAGATCAGGTCCTTCGCCGCCGCATCCGCCTCCCGCTCGGCCGCTCGGGCCACGAGAGTGGCGTCGAGCGAGCCCTCGGAGAAGATGGCTTCTCCTCCGGCGCCGGCCGTCTTGGCGGACTGGATGCGACGGGACGCGAGGCTGGGGGCCGCCGCGACGAGACGCTGGGTGTACGGGTGCTGCGGGTTGGCGAGGATCTCCTGCGACGGGCCGGATTCGACGACCTTGCCCTTGTACATCACCACGAGCTGTTCGGCCCGCTCGGCCGCGAGGCCGAGGTCGTGCGTGATGAACAGCACGGAGGTGCCGTAGTCGCGGGTGAGGGTGCCGAGGTGGTCGAGGATCTGTCGCTGCACGGTGACGTCGAGTGCCGAGGTGGGCTCGTCGGCGATGAGCAGCTTGGGCCGTGCGGACAGGCCGATGCCGATCAGCACGCGCTGGCGCATGCCGCCGGAGAACTGGTGCGGGAACTGCTTGAGCCGGTCCTCGGCGTCGCTGAGCCCGGCCTCCTGCAGCACCTGGATGGTGCGCTCGCGTGCGGCCTTGCCCTGGGCGACGTTGTTGGCCTTGATGGCCTCCTCGACCTGGAAACCGATGTTCCACACCGGGTTCAGGTTGCTCATCGGGTCCTGCGGCACGTAGCCGATCAGGCGGCCGCGGACATCCTGGATCTCCTTGGCCGAGAGGGCGGTGAGGTCGCGGCCCTCGAACAGGATCTGTCCGGCCGTGATCTTGCCGGTGCCGGCGAGGAGGTTGATGATGGCCTGCGCGGTCGTGGTCTTGCCCGAGCCGGACTCACCGACGATCGCGAGGGTCTGGCCGGCGTAGAGGGTCAGACTGACCCCACGCACGGCAGGGACGACACCGTGCTGGGTCTGGAAGCCGACCTCGAGGTCGCGGATCTGGAGCAGAGGCTCCGTGGACGCGTCGGCGTTCTCGCTGACGGGTTCGATGACGGTCTGGCTCATCGGCGGGCCCTCGCTTCGGGGTCGAGGGCGTCGCGCACGACGTCGCCCAGCATGAGGAACGCGAGAACGGTCACGGACAGCGCCGCCGCGGGGTAGAGCAGCACCTGCGGGTTGGTGCGGAGGGAGCTCTTCGCTGCGTCGATGTCGTTACCCCAGCTCATGACGTTCGGCGGAAGGCCGATCCCGAGGAATGACAGGGTGGCCTCGGCCACGATGAACGTGCCCAGCGAGACCGTGGCGATGACGATCACGGGCGCGATCGAGTTCGGCACCACGTGACGCAGCAGGATCTTGAACTTGCTGACGCCCAGGGCGATGGATGCCGTCACGTAGTCCGAGTTGCGGGCCGAGAGCACAGCGCCGCGCATGATTCGGGCGATCTGCGGCCAGGCGAAGAGCGAGAGCACGAGAGCGATGGTCACCGGGGTGCGCTCCGGCAGGACCGACATGAGCACGATGGCGCCCAGCACGGTGGGGACGGCGAAGAAGATGTCGCCGATGCGGGAGACGATCGAGTCCAGCATGCCGCCGTAGTAGCCCGCGAGCGCGCCGACGATGATGCCCGTGAAGGTGACGAGGATCGTGGCGAGCAGGCCGACGGTGAGCGAGGCCTGCGTGCCGAAGATGATCCGGGCGTAGATGTCGCAGCCCTGGCGAGTGTAGCCGAGCGGATGCCCGTCTGAGGGTGCACCGTGGCTGTCGCCGAGGTCGCAGGATGTGGGCGAGACGTGGGCGAACAGGCTCGGGAACAGAGCGACGATCACGATCAGGAAGATCAGCGCCGAGGAGATCCAGAAGGAGGGCCGTACCCGCATCGCGTCCCAGGCATCCGCCCAGGTGCTGCGTGCCTTCTGCGACTCGTCGAGGCGGTCGACGGTTTCGACCGGGGTTTCTTCCAGCGCGGCGACGTAGTGCGTCTGTGCGTTCGGGTTCTTATTTGGCATAACGAATCCTCGGGTCCAGTGCTGCGTAGAGGAGGTCGACGAGCAGGTTGGCGAGCACGAAGATCACGACCATGACAGCGATGAACGACACGACGGTGGGGCCTTCACCCAGCTTGATCGCCTTGTAGACGGTGCCGCCGACGCCGTTGATGTTGAAGATGCCCTCTGTGACGATGGCACCGACCATGAGTGAACCGAGGTCCACGCCGAGGAAGGTGACGACGGGAACAAGGGAGTTGCGCAGCACGTGCACGCCCACGACGCGGCGGCGGGACAGCCCCTTCGCTGTCGCGGTGCGCACGAAGTCCGCGTTGAGGTTGTCGGAGACGCTCGCGCGGGTGAGCCGCACGATGTAGGCGAACGAGACCGAGGCCAGCACGAGCGCGGGGAGGAGGAGCTCGTTGAAGGGAGCCTCGCTGCTCACCGTCGTACGAGCCCAGCCGAGCTTGACGGCGAAGACGTACTGCAGCACGAAGCCGATTACGAACGTGGGAACACTGATCAGGAGGAGGCTGACCACGAGGGCGCTCGCGTCGAAGAACTTGCCCTTGCGGAGGCCGGCGATCAGTCCGACGAGGATGCCGAAGAAGGCCTCGATGGCCAGCGCGAGCAGAGCCAGACGGGCGGTGATCGGAAAGGCCTTGGCCATCACGTCGCTCACGGGACGGCCGGAGTACGTGGTGCCCAGGTCACCCTGGAAGAAGTTGCCGATGTAGATGAAGTACTGCACGATGAACGGCTTGTCCAGGTTGTACTGGGCGCGGATCTGTTCGATCACGCCGGGCGCCGGGGGCCGGTCGCCGTAGAGAGCCGCGATGGGGTCCCCGGGCAACGAAAACACCATGAAGTAGATCAGCAGCGTTGCACCGAAAAACACCGGGATCATCTGGAGCAGGCGTTTGCCCGTATACCAGAGCATCAGGTTCCCAAGCCAGAACGTATGTACATGAGATTCACAATCACTGGTTGAGTCTAGTCAGTGTGGGGCCCGGGGCTGACGCCCCGAGCCCCACACGTCTTATCTATTCACTGCTGTCAAACGGATTGAACGAGTATTACTCGCTCTTGGTGATGTTGCTGTACAGCGGCACGGAGTCCCAGCCGAAGACGACGTTATCGACCTTGTCAGACCAGACGCCGGTGACGTTGGAGTACCAGAGCGGGATGGTCGGGAGGTCCTTGAGCAGGACTTCCTGAGCTTCCTGGTACTTCTTGGTTGCGGCTTCGACGGACGACGCCGCTGCGCCATCCTTGATCAGCTTGTCGAATTCGGGGCTGCTGTAGTCCTCGTAGTTCGAGCCGGCACCGGTCTGGTACAGCGGGGCGAGGAAGTTGTACAGCGACGGGTAGTCGCCCTGCCAGCCGGCGCGGGTTCCACCGGTCAGCTTGTCACCCTTGCGGTCGTCGAGGGCTGCGGCGAAGGTCGGGTACGGCTTGCCGATGGCTTCGATGCCCAGGGTGTTCTTGATGCTGTTGGTCACAGCGTCGACCCAGGCCGCGTGGCCGCCGTCGGAGTTGTAGGCGAGGTCGAACGTGCCGGTGTAGGGCGCGATCTTGTCGGCTTCGGCCCACTTGGCTTTGGCCTCTTTCGGGTTGTAGGCGAGGACGTCGGCACCCTTGAGAGAGTCGGAGTAACCGTCGATGACCGGCGAGGTGAAGTCGGTGGCCGGGGTGCGGGTGCCCTGGAAGATGACGTCGGTGATTTCCTTGCGGTCGATCGACATCGAGATGGCGGCGCGGCGCAGCTTGCCTTCCTCACCACTCCAGTGCTCGAGGTAGTACGGCATGTTGAAGCCCTGGAAGATGGCGGCCGGCTGGTTGACGAAGCGGTCCGGGAAGTCCGACTCGTAGGAGGCGAATGCGGCATCCGGGACGGCGTCGAGCACGTCGAGGTTTCCACCCTGGACGTCCGCGTAGGCGGCATCCTGCGAGGCGTAGAAGACGATGCTCAGGCCGCCGTTGACGGGCTTGCGCACGCCGTCGTAGTCGGGGTTGGTGACGAGGTCGATCTTGACCTCGTGCTCCCAGGCGCCCTTCTTGGCCAGCATGTACGGGCCGTTGCCGATCGGGTTCTCACCGAAGGCGGCCATGTCCGCGTACGCGGAGGAGGGCAGCGGCATGAACGCCGTGTAGCCCAGACGCAGCGGCCAGTCGGCCTCGGGGGAAGCCAGCTCGACCGTGAAGGTCTTGTCGTCGACGACCTTGAGGCCGGTCAGTTCGGAGTCGGCGTCGTAGCTGAAGCCGGCGATGTCGTCGAAGAAGTAGGAAGCGCTCTGGGCGTTGCTGAACTTCGCGCCGAAGTTCCACGCGTCCACGAAGGAGGAAGCGGTGACGGCTTCGCCGTCGGTGAACTTCCAGCCGTCGTTGATCGTGACGGTCCAGTTCTGCGCGTCGTCCGATTCGATGGACTTCGCGACCTCGTTCTCGGTCTCGCCCTTGGCGTTGTAGGAAACGAGTCCGGCGAAGAGCGAGGTGGTGATCTTGCCGCCACCGGTCTCGGTGGTGTTCGTCGGGATCAGCGGGTTCTGCGGCTCAGAGCCGTTCGTGCTGATGATCGCCGCGGTGTCGCCGGTCGCGGCTTTCGGGGTGGATTCTCCACTCGCGCACCCGGAGAGCATGAGTGCTCCCGCGGCGGCCAGAGCGATGGCTGGTATGCCCAGTCTCCTGATTTTCAATTTTCCTCCTGTGCGCAGGGATGTGCCACGCGGCTCATCACCGCGCCGACACGTCAGTTATATTGACCCTAAAGAGCCGGGACTGCGTTCGCACAATCTAATGAGGAAACGTTACACAGGCGAAACATTCTGCGCAGGATAGTTGCACCACGGCAGGTTCTTTCGGCCGATCCTTCCGCCGTACCCCGCAACATCCGCGTTCTGCGCAGTCGGAGGGCAGTGGGAGGATTGAGACATGACGCTCGTCTCCCCCGCCCGCCCGCCGCTGCTGATCTTCGACGGCGACTGCGCGTTCTGCACCACCTCCGTGAACCTGATGACCCGCCTCCTTCCGGCCATGCCGGATGCGGCCCCGTACCAGTGGACCGACCTCGGGTCGTACGCCCTCACGACGAAGGACGCCCAGTCGCGGGTCTGGCTCGTGATCGACGGGCACCAGTACGGCGGCGCCGCGGCCGTCGCCGCCCTGCTGCGGCACCAGCCGAACACGGTTCTGCGCATCCTCGGCTGGCTGGGCACGGTTCCGCCGTGGTCCTGGGCCGCCGAACTCGGCTACCGGCTGGTGGCGCGCTACCGCCACCGGCTTCCCGGGGGCACGCCGGCCTGCCGGATGAAGCCGGGCACGTGACTCGGAACGCTCTTCGCTGGGAGGTAGGAATCGTCCTCGGGCTCTCGCTCGGGGCATCCGCCATCTATTCGGTGGTCTCAATCATCGCCCGCCTGACCGACACGCGGCCGCTCTCGGAGCAGTCGGCCACGCTGAACGGCTCGCAGTCGCCGCGGGAATGGCTCGACTTCACCTACCAGTTCCTCGGGATCTTCTTCGCCTTCTTCGCCGTGGCCCTGGTGCTGTACCTGCTGTGGCGTCCCGGGCAGAGCGCGTTCCGGCGACTCGGGTTCGACCTGACGGAGCCGCGGCGCGACCTCCTGCGCGGGCTCGGCCTGGTCGCGGCCATCGGCATCCCGGGCCTCGGCCTGTACCTGGCCGGGCGGTTCTTCGGCTTCACGGTCGCGGTCGTGCCGTCGCCGATCGACACGTTCTGGTGGACGGTCCCCATCCTGGTGCTCTCGGCGCTTCGCTCGGCGCTGACGGAGGAGCTGATCGTGGTGGGCTACCTCTTCACCCGGCTGCGCGAGCTCGGCTGGTCGACCTGGACGATCATCGTGTCGTCGGCCGTGCTGCGGGGCAGCTACCACCTGTACCAGGGCATCGGCCCGTTCTTCGGCAACGCCGTGATGGGCGTCGTGTTCGGCTGGTGCTACCTCCGCTGGGGCCGCACGATGCCGCTCGTGATCGCGCACTGGGTGCTCGACATCGTCTCGTTCGTGGGCTACCCGCTCGCCCTGGCCTGGTGGCCCGGGCTGCTCGCCCCCACCGCCGCCTAGCCCACCTGCCCGCCGCCGCCCGGCCCCACCTGACCGCCGAGCCCGGCCTCACCTGCCCGCCGCGCCCCGCCTCCCCTGCCCGCCGCGCCCCGCCTCCCC